>CAKUKW010000101.1 GCA_934663885.1 uncultured Tidjanibacter sp. | reverse complement strand
CAATAAAATGCCGGACGATGAAGTGTCTGCGCTGCTCAAAGGCTGCGAAGGATTTATCTATGCCGCCGGTGCCGACGAGCGCACCGTACCCCCGATTCCGGCATTGAAATTTTTTTACGAAGCCAACGTGCTGCCTACCCAGAGGATGGCCCGGCTGGCAAAGAATGCCGGCGTCAGGAAATTTGTGGTATTCGGCTCGTATTTTGCCGAATTCGCCGAGAGACTGCCGGAAACGGAACTAAAAAAAGAGGCTTATCCGAATACGCGCCTGCTGCAGGAGCAGGTGGCTTTTGCCGAGGGTGAAGGCAGTATGACCGTTACCTCGCTACGGTTACCCTATATTTTCGGAACCATGCCGGGAAGGATGCCGTTGTGGAAAATGTTCACGGATCAAATCAAAGGTCAGCAGGTCTTCCCTGCGCTGAAGGGCGGAACCGCCATGGTAACCGCCGGCCAGGTGGCGCAGGCAGCTGTAGGTGCAATGGAAAAAGGTGTTCACAGGGGCACATACGCGATAGGCGACACGAACATGAAGTACCAGGACTTCTATAAAATGATGGTGGAAGCGCTTGGCCAGGATACCCAGGTTCCCGTAGTTCCTTTCGAAGCCGTAAGGCAGATATACGCAGGCATAGATGCGCAGGCCAAAGCGCAGGGAGTCGAGCACGGGATACATTCGGTTAAATCCGCCATGATGCAGGAGTACGACCTCTATTTATATCCGGAGGATACGTTTCCCGTGTTGGGGGTCGAGCGTGAGGATGTTGTGGCATCGATCCGGGAAACACTCAGGTTTATTACCGAAGCGTAAAAACGCGCGTATCGTTAGTATAAGGGGGCTGTATAATAAAATACAGTCCCCTTATATATTTTATATCCCTAACATTCTCTTTACTTCAGGTTCCCGCTCGAACAGGACGCAGCCCCCTGTATGCTCCCCGCCGACCAGTTCCGCCTGCCGCAACTTTTTGAAGAAAGGGGATTGTAATACTTCCTGCAGGCCGTGCTGTTTCAGGTTCCTGTCCGAATAGGGTGAAAACGGGCAGGCCTCCGCTTCCCCCTGCGGATTTATATGAAAGAACCCCCGTCCCGCGGCGAGGCATCCGCCCATATATTTCTCGTCTCCGGGGAATGAGAAGAATATCATACCGGGATAGGCTTCCTTGATTTTAAAGATAATATTCTCCAGTTCATCCTTATTTGATTCCGATAATGCCAGATATCCGGTTCCTTTTTCCACAGGAACATATTCTACGAAAAAGATCGACTTGCAGCCGGATTCGTATAAACTGTCGATAAAGGATTCGGAAGTTACCGTATTCATATTTCCGGAAGTTACAGTGACCGATACGCCGTAAAGTATTTTGCGGGCATTCAAATGTTGCATTACCACGCGCAATTTTTCGTATACCCCGTTACCCCGCCGTTTGTTCGTTTCTTCCCCGAAACCTTCCATACTTATTATAGGAACGAGGTTGGGATTTTTCGCGAAAAGTTCGGTATAGCTTTTACCGATCAGCGTCCCGTTGGTAAATATGCCGAATATCATGCTCTTCTGTTTAGCGGCTGCAGTTATGATAGCCCTCCTCATCAGTGGCTCCCCGCCGGCCAGAATATTGAAGCAAATCCCCATATCGACAGCTTCGGCGAATATTCTTTCCCATTCGAACGGGGAAAGGATCTGTTTTTCAGGATCTTCTTTGCCGCATATCCCGTTAGAGCGGGCATAGCATCCATGACAGAACAGATTGCATTTTTCCGTGATACTGGAGATTAGGAAGGCGGGGACGTGGACTCCTTCTGTTTCGTATTTATTCCGCCGCTGTTGTGCTGCTGTAATGACCCGTTGCATGTTCAGCATAAACATTGCAGAGCGCGGATTGCTGAATGTGGCTTTCATTATATTCCCTGTCAAATTCCTGATTCCTTGATCCAGATAGCCGTTAATGTCGAACGTCGTTTCCATACTTTATGATTTTAATGATGTATTGTTTTTTCAGGCAGAGCAAATGCTCTGTTTTAGTGTAAAAAAATATAATTATGCTTTGATCATGTCGTACAATCCTTCCCACAGTGAACGCATCGTATTACGCATATAACTCACGTCCTGATTGATAAGCCGTGTAATTGCATTGCCATAGGATATCGTCACAAAGTATTGGGCAAGTGTCTGGTCATCAAGATCCGAACCGATCTCTCCCGACTTTCTGGCACTTGCTATTACCCCCATCCATACCGCAAGCTCCATATTCTGGGCTTGAAGCGTTCTCTCCCTGAATTCAGGGACGATGCGGTAAGCTTCAAATACGAAGGAATAAAAATTCGCGCCTTCACCCTCCATGTTGAATTCCTTGTCAATTACATCCATTACGCTCTCGCTCCTTTGCAGGGACTCCCTGATGAAATCTTTCAGGGTAATTCCCTCCCATGCGTGAAACGGGATATTGATGAATTCGAACCAGTAATGATTGGCGACTTCTATGAAAAGCTCCTCTTTGGTTTTAAAATAATGATAGAAGGCTCCGTTGGAGAATCCCGACCTGGCGATAATTTCTCGCAGGGTGACGGCCTTATAACTTTTCTGCATGAAAAGCATAAAGGCAGTCTTCATTATATGTTCTTTAGAGTCTTTCATATAATAACAGAGCAAATGCTCTGCAAATATATACAATACTTTTGGATAAATACCATTTCATTAAGAAAAAATAAAAATCCCTCAATGCAGCAGGCACGCTTTAAGGTATATCATATTTATTATCCACTCATTTTCAAATATAAAGGTATTTTTTATAGCCGGAATAATTAACCCTGGCTTTAATTATTGGCTTTTTGGGATACTCCCTTAATTTTTTTTAGAAATTTATTTGTTATGTCAAATAAATCAAATATATTTGCCATGACAAATAAGCTGAATTATGATTAGCGAACTCGATAAAAATATCAATCACCGCATGGCGGTTATTGCGGCTCTGGCGAAGAGGCTCATATATAAGTCCCTAAATGACGAGGGCCTTGAAATCACACCCGATCAATGGGCATTGCTTTATTATCTATGGGCAGAGGACGGATTGACTGTAGGGGAAATTGCGGGACTCTCCAAAAAGGATTTTTCAAATGTGACGCGAATTATTGATAAGCTGGTCAGGGATGGATATGTCGAGAAAAGGAACGATATACGTGACAAACGGAGCTTCCGTGTATTTCTGCGACCTAAAGCCAATGCTATACGAGAGAGGGTTGAGAAAGTCCGGAATAAAACTATGTCGGAATCTATTTCCGGCATAAGTAGCGAGGATCAGGAATTCCTTCTGGAGATTTTGCGTGTGATGGAGGCCAATATTTCGAGGCAATTATATGAGTTAGACAAATGAAATAGTATATGTATTTTTAAATTATTCTAAAATGGAAATGAAAATCGCTTACTCGACTATGATCGTCGGGAATATGGAAGAATCGGTAAAGTTCTATACCGAAATAATGGGTTTCTCGGTAGATAGCAGCTATGCTCCCGGCCCGAATACTAAAATTTGTCTTTTGAAAGGAAAGGGGGAAACGATGCTCGAAATAATCGAAGATAAATCTTTCCCGGTAGGTTTGTATTCGGTTGGTATGGATGTAAAGGATCTCGATTCAATCGTGGAGAGAATGCGCTCTGATTCAGTCGAGATAATGACAGATATCACCCCTACACTTGTGGGCCGTATGGCAATGATAAAAGATCCGGACGGGATAAGATATGCGCTTATAGAGCACAAATAACTTATACCGCTTGGGCCGTTAGTGTTGAGTGAGGTGCGAAGCGGAATCGAACCGCTGTACGAGGTTTTGCAGACCTCTGCCTAACCGCTCGGCCATCGCACCATGTCGGCCCTGAAAAGTATGACTGCCGGATCCGGAACTGAAAAACATCCTGGAATCAATTTCGGCGGATGCCCCGGATTTACGGCACTTTTCGGGATTGCAAATATAGGGATTAAAATTTATCCCGCAAAACTATGCCGGTTTCCGTTGTATTTTTATTCTGTCCTGCCGCGGTTCGTTTCTTTTTCTTAATTTTACGAAGCTGTACAGGCTGGAAAACCGACACTTATGAATATCGACGACATAGCGCTTACCCTTCAACAAGGACTCGGAACAAAAGGTATCGTGTGGCTCCTTTCCGTGTTCGGCAGCGCTGAAGCTGTATTTCGCGCATCGGAACCGGAACTTACGGAGGGTGCGGGGTTAAAACCCGAACTTGCTCGCGGACTATTGAAAAAGAATTTTCATTCGCAATCGGAAAAGGAGCTCAGGTATATGGAGCGCAACTCTCTTACCGGGGTTTCTTCCACCGATCCCGAATATCCCGGTTTCCTGCGTGAGTGCCCCGATTACCCCCACGTGCTTTATGTAAGAGGAGATGTACGGGCGCTGGCGGGCAGGATGCTGTCTATGGTAGGGACAAGGACTATAACGCCATACGGGCAGAGGATGTGTGATGTATTGGTCGGCCGTATGTCCGAGCTCGACAGAAACCTGTGCGTAGTCAGCGGCCTGGCTTATGGGGTGGACGGCGCCTGCCACCGCGCGGCGTTGAGGTACGGGCTGAAAACCGTAGCTGTAATCGCGAACCCTTTACCGGATATAACACCTTCGCAGCACAGGGCGCTGGCCGAAGATATAGTCCAGAGCGGTGGCGCCATAGTAAGCGAGCTGCATTCGCAGACAAAACTTAACGGTTCCTATTTCATACCCCGCAACCGCATAATAGCGGGGATTGGCGAAGGAACCGTCGTGGTCGAATCGCCTTCGAGCGGAGGTTCTCTTTCGACCGCGGAGCTTGCCGAAAGCTATAACCGTACGGTAATGGCTGTGCCGGGACGGGCGGGCGACCGCTGTTCGGAAGGCCCGAATCTACTTATCAAGCGGCGCAGGGCGGGCATGGTGACTTCAGGCGACGATGTTTTCCATGAAATGGGGTGGGATATATCCACGCCCGGGCGTGTTCCCAGGGCCGCGGTCCACGCTCCTCTGCTGAGCGCCGCCGAAAAAAGGGTCGTCGAATGTTTCGGTGAAGGGGAAGCGGTGGACGTGGATACTCTGGCGCTGCGTAGCGGCACTTCAGTGGGAGAGTTGGCGGGAATATTGCTAAGCCTGGAAATAGGCGGTGTGGTAAGGCCGCTTCCCGGTAAAATATATGAAAAAATATGAAACTTATAGATTCGCATACGCATATTTATGACGAGGCTTTCGATACCGACAGGGATGAGGCCGTCGTTCGTGCCAGGGCTGCGGGCGTGGGGCTGATGATGTGCCCTGCGGTAGACTCCGGCTCGCACGAAAGGCTGCTGGGTGTTTGCGCGGAATATCCCGGCTACTGCCTTCCTATGATGGGGCTGCACCCCACTTCGGTCAACGATAATCCCGGTTACCTCGAAGAGCTTTCCCTTGTTGAGGAATATCTGGAAAATCCTCCTGTTGGAAAATTTTATGCCGTGGGAGAAGTTGGGCTCGACCTATATTGGAGCAAGGACTGGCTGGGCAGGCAGGAGGAAGTTTTCGGGAGGCAGATAGAGTTGTCGCTTGGTTACAGCCTGCCCCTTGTCATACATACCCGCGACGCGTGGCCAGAGATGAGGGCCATGCTCGGTAGGTTCGCCGGCAAAGGCGTCCGCGGCGTCATGCATTCGTTCAGCGGCAGCCTCGACGATTATTACGCGATAAAAGAATCGGGCGATTTTCTTTTCGGAATCGGGGGCCCGGTCACTTATAAGAAGTCGGCTCTGCCGGAAATACTGGAACGGATCCCCCTTTCTGATATCGTGCTGGAAACCGACTCTCCTTACCTTCCTCCCGTGCCTTACAGGGGGAAGCGCAACGAAAGCGGATATTTAACGTATATTTGCAATAAGGTTGCGGAGATTAAAGGACTCCGGCCGGAGGAAGTCGCTGTGGTCACAACGGCTAATGCCGCGGGGATGTTCGGGATAGATTTTGGCTGATTTTTTAATTGGGCGCAGATTACGGAATAATTAATATGTAAAAACACGGCATAATCAGTAGCATAGGTTTCAGTCCCTTTGCCCTGGCTTTCAGGTTTGAGATAACATAATATGTGAACAAATGGCAAGATCATCGGTTCTTATAATATATACGGGAGGTACTATCGGGATGAAAACGGATCCTGCGACGGGAGTCCTGGTGCCTTTCGATTTCAATGATATCTATGACGAATTCCCCGCGCTCCGGAAACTGGACGTAGAGGTTACGGCGGTGGCTTTCGATCCGATAGATTCCTCGAACGTCTCGCCCGAGCTATGGACGAAGATAGCAGGGGTGGTAGAGGAGAATTATGAAAAATTCGACGGGTTCGTAATCCTTCACGGGACGGACACGATGTCTTATTCCTCGTCGGTACTGAGTTTTATGTTCGAAAATCTGGGGAAACCCGTCGTTTTTACAGGGAGCCAGATACCGCTCGGGGTGGCCCGTACCGACGGGCGCGAGAATTTCCTTACGGCGATAGAGATAGCCGCGGCGAAGGATAGCGGCCAGGCGGTAGTACCCGAGGTGTGCCTTTATTTCCAGAACAGGCTGTTCCGCGCCAACCGCACGAAAAAACTAAGCGCGGAGGAGTTGGAGGCATTTGTATCTTATAATTATCCTGCCCTGGCGGACGTCGGAGTGGGGATACACTACCGTAAGGCAAATATTATGAAAACTCCGGGAGGGAAAAAATTCTCGGTCAACGGCAGGCTGAGCACGGACGTCATTATAATAAAAATATTTCCGGGGCTCACGCAAACCGCATTCAGGGCCATGCTTTCAGTGCCGGGCCTGAAGGGTGTGGTATTGGAGACATACGGGGCGGGGAATGCTCCGACGGCGGAGTGGTTCCTTGGCACCGTGCGAGAGGCTGTCGGCAATGGAATCTATATCGTGAGCGTTACGCAATGCCTGAACGGTTCGGTGGATATGAGCCTTTACGAAACGGGGCGCGCGCTGGCCGAAGCGGGTGTCGTGAGCGGCGGCGATATCACTGCGGAGGCCGCCGTAGCCAAGATGATGCACCTGCTGGGGCAGGAACTGACTCCCCAGGCAATGAGGAAAAAACTGGGCAGGCCCATGCGCGGGGAGATGTCGGATAATGGTAATTAGTCTCTCCGTCCTTTCGTGTGATTTTCTTTTGGTTCATAAGGGCTGTATTTTGGATAGAACAAAAAAAAAATATATATTTCGGAGATTTTCAGGGGAATTTTTCCCAGATTTGTAATGGAAATCTTAGCCCGCATTTTACGTTTCCCGACTTAAACTGTTGTGATGCAGTAGAATGTTGTGCTTTTTATTGGAGAAATGACCGAGTGGCTGAAGGTGCGCGCC
>CAKUKW010000100.1 GCA_934663885.1 uncultured Tidjanibacter sp. | reverse complement strand
GGTAAGTCTTATACGACCAGCTCCTGCTGAATCCCCCAGGCGTGGAAGCGAGCAAGGGTAGGCGGTTGTAGCGGTGCGATATAAGTAGCTTACCCTTTTTTTATCTTTTTAGGCCAAAGGGCATTTTTCCAGAAATATTTCCGTCATGCTAGTAAAAATTTATCCCGACAACCCCAACAATAAAGAAATAATGCGAATTACTGAAATTCTGCATAATGACGGGGTAATAATATATCCTACGGACGGAGTATACGCTTTCGGTTGTTCACTGCACAGCATCAAAGCGATAGACAGGATAAAGGCTATCCGCAATAAGCGAGACGACGAACTTACGATAGTGTGCGAAAGCATCAGCCGTATTTCAGACTGGGCCAGAGTCGACAATGCCCAGTTCAAGGTGATGAAACGCAACCTTCCGGGCCCCTTCACATTTATTCTCCAGGCCTCTGCTAAAGTCCCCGACAAGGCCCTCGGCAAGCGGAAAACTATAGCTGTCAGGATTCCTGCCAATACCATACCGGTAGCCATAGTCGCGGAACTGGATATCCCTATGGTAACGGCATCCGTCAAAGATCCAGACGAAGTTATAGAATACACTACCGATCCGGAACTTATCTGGGAGCGTTACGGCAGGCTCGTTGATGCTGTAATAGACGGAGGATACGGAGACAACATCCCTACCACCATGGTAGATCTTACGGACGACGAACCCGGAATACTTCGCGAAGGCGGCGGAGAGTTGAGGATATGATACAGGCCCTTCCATCGGGTCACTCTTCACCCCCCCTTCCGTTTTCATCAAAATTATATATCTTTGTATAAGATGGGGTGAACCACGGCACGGTTTTTCGGTGAAGCCCGTTCTTTTACCATAGTTGGGCAATACTTAATTAAAACAGTTTTTCGCATGAAGATCACAGGAAAAATATTCTGGCAACAGGCCATGAAAGGCGGGACGATAATAGGATTGGTTGTGATATTAATGTCGGCTCTTCGGTTTATAATAGAGCCGTCGGGAATATTGAGAACCATATTCTCGATAGTAAATATAGGTCTTTTCGTCTATCTCATATATTTTTTCACAAACCAACTCAGCAAAAAGGCCGACCCTGCCGAGGGGTTCTCTTATGGAAGATGTGTAGGTTTTAGCGTGTGCATGATGCTTTTCGTCGGCTTCCTGACAGGTATCTACCAATACCTTATGAACAATTTCATAGCGCCGCATGTCCTGGAAGAGACCCTTGAGGCGAGCATGTCCATACTCGACGGTATGATACCGTACAATGAGTCGGACACCTACTTCCTCATGATGAAGAATATGCAGACCAACCTTTTCTTCCTTATTTTTGCGGGATTGTTCGGTTATATAATTTACGGCACCATTGCGGGATTGATTACATCTGCTTTCGCCAAGAAAGATCCGAATGTCTTCGCCCGCGAGGATGATGAAGAAGACGACTAACCCTCTTCGTATGCACGGAAATAATCCAGACATATCCGTAGTAATACCCCTGCTTAACGAGAGCGAATCGCTGCCCGAACTGGAATCGTGGATTGCCCGTGTGATGGATGCAAACAGCTTCAGTTATGAGATAATATTCATCGACGACGGCAGCAGTGACGACTCTTGGGAGGTTATCGCCTCGCTGAAGGATGCAAATCCCCATGTAAGAGGTATCCGTTTCCGGCGCAATTACGGCAAGAGTCCGGCGCTGTACAGCGGATTCGAGGCGGCATTGGGTGATGTTGTGATAACCATGGACGCCGATTTACAGGACTCACCCGACGAGATACCCGGACTTTACCGGATGATAAAAGAGGACGGATACGACATGGTATCGGGGTGGAAGAAATGCCGCAAAGATCCTGCTGGCAAACGATTACCCAGTAAATTCTTCAATGCCACGGCAAGGGTGGTGTCGGGTATAAAGCTCCACGACTTCAACTGCGGTCTCAAGGCATATCGCAGCAAAGTGGTGAAAAGTATAGAAGTCTATGGAGAAATGCACCGCTATATTCCGATACTGGCCAAAAAAGCCGGTTTCCAAAAGATCGGAGAAAAAGAAGTAAATCATCAGGCGCGTAAATACGGCAAAAGCAAATTCGGATGGGAAAGGGCCGTCAAAGGCTACCTCGACCTGATCTCCGTAATGTTCACATCACGGTTTGGCCGGAGCCCAATGTACTTTTTCGGCGGGTTGGGTACACTTATGTTCCTCTTCGGATTCGTGGCGGTCATAGTTATAATATCCCAAAAACTGTACAGGCAGTCCCACGGCATGGTATTCCGCCAGGTTACGGACCAACCGTTATTCTATCTCTGCCTGCTGGCCGTCGTACTGGGAGTCCTGCTTTTCCTCGCCGGCTTCCTTGGTGAGCTTATCAACCGCAACTCCCCCGACCGTAACCATTACCTTATCGACGAAGAAATTTAAAACCATTTTATCATGATACAGAGAATACAGACATTGTACATGTTTCTTACGGCCGTAATTATGGGCCTTATGATTTTTTTTCCTGCAGGATATATAATAGCCGGAGGCGAAGAGTATGGAATGCGCGCTTTCTGGCTGGAGCCTGTCGGTGGCGGCGAACGGATCTACACCTGGGGACTCGGAATTATAATTTCAGCCGCGGCCCTGTTACCGTTGGTAAATATTTTCCTTTTCAAAAAGAGGCTTATACAATACAGGCTGTGCATGTCGGAATTCGCATTGCTGTTGGGAGCGCAAATAATTGCATTGCTGTTCTTCTATAAACTCGCAGCAGCATTCGCCGACCAGTTTGAAATATCGGCTACCACCCTGGCAGTGCCTATGTTCTTTCCCGCAATAGCATTACTGCTCAACTGGCTGGCCCTGCGCGGGGTAAAAAAGGATATCTTACTTTTAAAATCCCTTAACAGGATAAGGTAAGTGGATATGAGCACTAAAAAGGCGCGTTATACAACGCGCCTTTTTAGTGGCTGTGAGTATCAGTCCACGGGTTCGAAATCGTCCTTCCCCACCCCGCATACGGGACATACCCAATCGTGGGGTATATCTTCAAAAGCCGTTCCGGGCGCTATATTTGAGTCGGGGTCGCCGTCCTTGGGATCGTATACCCAACCGCATACCTTACAAATGTATTTTTTCATATCGCCTGCGTATTTTAAAGTTAATAATATGTTACGGAGCCGGAACCTTTCCCGACATACAAATCTAACCTTTTTTTTCGGTTCGACCAGCGAAAACGCAGGGTATAAGAATATATTATAGCACACCAAGTTATACTAATAACGTAAAAAATGAGTTATATTTGCAGAATATAGGATGCGCCTTGGCATAGCTCCCGCAAGAAAACTTGCCTTCGCTCTGCGCCCGGCTTTCACTATATTTGCAGAATATAAACTTCAACTGGCGGCATGTTCAAGCAAACGTGGCTTATAAGTGCGGCACAGTTATATGGCATAATAAATTAACAATACAAAACACCATATTAATGCGCAGTAATGCCGGAACATACGTACTTGTAATACTTTTGGTATTGATGCTCCTGGGTGTCTTTTCGTTTGGGGACGTCCTGGGTTTTATATTTTATATTTTTATGGGAATTCTTGTCCTTGGAATCATACTAATACTTATTTTCCGTTTCAGGATAAACCGCGTCAGGCGGCAGATGTACGAACAGCAACAAGCTGGTAATCCTGCAGGCAGTAATCCTAATGCACGCAGGGGCGCCCGGGAGCGCAGGCCGGAAGGCGAAGTTACCGTTAACCGCACTTCTTCATCGACCACGAAAGTCGTCAGAAATGACGTGGGTAGTTACGTGGAGTATGAAGAATATACCGAAGAGACAACATCTGAAGAAGAATGATGTAGGCGGAAACGGTTCGATATTTATTTAATAAAAAGAGCCGCGGGAATTCCCGCGGCTCTTTTTATATTATCCGTTAGAGATTATCCGCAATAATAATATTGTTTTACCATCTCTTTCATTAATTCCGGATTGGCCTTTATCTCCTTACGTATGTCGGAGTCGTTATATGCGCTCAGCTTGGTTATTATGCTGTTGATAGTACCCTTATCGAAAACGCCGTACTGTTCGTAGGCTTCCCTCTGGCGCTCCAACTCCTTTGCCGATGCTACGCAACTGTCAGGAAGCTGTTCAAGGCTGGCTACCCTGTCCTTGTTTTCGTCCTTGTGTATATTGACATCCACATAGGTCTTTTCGGCAACCTCGAGCCCGTCGGGCATCTGGAGACCGTAACGGCATGCTACGCAAAGCGATGCCAACAACATGTAAATATCAGCCGAGCCGTCTGCCGAGCGTATCTCGACGGTCTGCTTGGACGAAGTGTCTCTCGTTTCCGGCTTTTCAAGCGGATTGACCCGGGCCGACATATCTTTCCGGCTTGTCCATCCCAGTGGTACCCTTACAAGAACCGAACGATTGCGGTCGCCCCAGCAAATATTGGTAGGCGCTTCCTGGTGGGGGACGAGGCGGAAATATGACGTAGGATTCGTATTGCCGAAAGCAGTGATAGACGGTGCAAGTTTCATCATACCGGCGATGGCCCTGCGTGCGGTTTCGGATAATTTACCCGAACCATCGAGCATAAGATTCTTACCATCTTTCATAATACGCATGTGTACGTGAAGACCCGAACCGGCCTTACCTTCCGTAATCTTAGGTGCGAAACTCACGTCGAGGCCATACAGGTAACCGAGGTTCCGGATAATCCATTTCGCTACCATAAGCTGGTCGGCGGCATCCTCAACATTTGTAGGCAGGAACTCTATCTCGTTCTGCTCGTAGATACGGCCGTCGAGGGTAAAGTTACCTACTTCCGAATGTCCGTATTTCATAAGTCCGCCCGCAATGGCTATATGATGCATACAGTCCGTACGGAAATCGTTGAATTTCGCGAACGGAGCCGATTCATGGTAACCCTTCTGGTTGACCGCGGGATACATCTCCAACTCCTCGGTTATCGGCATGGAAACATAATATTCAAGTTCGCCCATAGCCTCGTAATTCATCCCCGTTTCACGGGTGAAAGTTTCGGCGGCTTTATGGAGTATGTATTCGGGGGAGCTTTCCAGTCTCTCCCCGTCCTTATTGAAATAGGCGCAGAGGAAAACGAGAGTGGGAAGTTCGGCGAACGGGTCGATGAAAGCCGTACGGAAGCGTGGCACTACATAAAGGTCGCTGCTTCCTGCCTCGATGAACGGAAACAGACTCGAGCCGTCAACCCGCTCCCCCGAAGAAAGAACCGAGTCGAGATAGTTTTCATCATTTACGACGAAGTTAAGTGTTTTGAGCCTGCCGTCGGCAGCAGGGTACATAAGGTTGACCATTCGGATGTCATACTCCTTGACGAACGCCTTGATATCGGCTTTGGTAAACTCGGCCGCAGGCTTGCCCATAATCCTGGAAAGCGAATTCGAGCGGATGTCCATTTCTTTGTTCATTTTATTTCGGTTTTGAGGTTTTTGTCTTTTCTTATCGAATCAAAAGGCGCTGTCTCCACTAACGAAAAACATGCGCCTTTATTCTTCTGCAAATATATATAATAAATCGGTTGAAAAAAGTTTTCTGCTGATAAATTGAAATCAATTTATGTTATTTCAGAACAAATATATAAGCCCGGATTGCTATATTATGAAAAATAAAAAGCGGCGGTTTTAAAAACCGCCGCTTAGCTATAGATACTAAACTTTAATATGCCCTGTTATCGCTGATACTGAACTTCATTTCCCTGTACCCGCCTTCTTCACCGGCGGCCGGAAGCGTAAAGCTCACATCCATATTCAAGTCAAACCTCTCATCCGTGGGAACAGGACTGCATCTTGTAGAACCGCGCACCTTTACACTGCCCCGGACAGTAACGCGCACCTCATATTCATCGCCCATATATTCCACGGTCATTTTTTCATACACATACAAACCGGCATCGCCAACCTCGCCGCTAATAAAAACTACCGGAATCCTAAGTACCGTTATTTCTTTGTTTTCGGGATATATTCCTGCATATTCGCGGACCGTAAATTCCAAACTGCCGGAATCGCCGCTATCAGCGGCCTTGTCAAAAACTATATACCCTTTGAAAATCCTCTCCGTAGAACCGGCCCGCTCGGTTACATTCACATAGCGCATGCCTCCAAGGGTTTCGAAGGCATCCGTATAGGTAAGCGGAGCACAATCAGGCCCCAATTTATTGCAGGCGGGCAATACCAGTGCCGCCGACAAACTCAGCGCTGCCGCAACAATAATAGAAAATTTCTTTTTCATAAGCATGTTTTTTGTTATGACGCCGACACCAACTCCATTGTTGCATCTATGGATTTAAAAAGCCGCCTTTTCCGGGCGGCTTTTTATATATGAAATATCTCCGTTAGTTTACCGAAGCCATATACTCGATAAACTCGACTATCTTGCAGGAATATCCCCACTCGTTGTCATACCATGATACGAGCTTCATAAAATTATCATTCAAAGCGATACCTGCGGTAGCGTCGAAAATAGAGGTACGCGGGTCACCGATGAAGTCGGAAGATACTACAGCGTCTTCGGTATATCCCAGGATGCCTTTCATTTCGTTCTCCGAAGCGCGTTTAACTTCCGCTTTGATCTCCTCATAAGTAGCGGGTTTCTCCAGACGCACTGTAAGGTCTACTACCGATACGTCGAGAGTGGGAACGCGGTACGACATACCGGTAAGTTTACCGTTAAGCGCCGGTATTACTTTACCCACCGCCTTTGCCGCCCCGGTAGAAGACGGGATAATATTGCCTGCCGCCGCACGTCCGCCCCTCCAGTCTTTTGCTGAAGGACCGTCGACGGTCTTCTGCGTAGCGGTTGTAGCGTGTACGGTAGACATGAGCCCTTCGACAATGCCGAATTTATCATTGATAACCTTGGCCAGCGGTGCAAGGCAGTTTGTGGTGCAGGAAGCGTTCGAAACTATAGCCTGTCCTTTGTATTCCTTATTGTTGACACCCATTACGAACATAGGAGTATCGTCTTTGGAAGGGGCCGACATAACCACGTGTTTCGCACCCGCCTTTATGTGGGCCTCGGCTTTCTCTTTAGTAAGGAAAAGGCCTGTCGATTCAACTACGTAATCCACGCCTATAGCCCTCCAGTTAAGGTTAGCGGGATCTTTTTCTGCAGTCACGCGTATAGAGCGGCCGTTAACAACGAGATTGCCGTCTTTTACTTCCACCTTGCCGTCGAACTTACCGTGCACCGTATCGTACTTAAGCATATATGCCATATAATCCACGTCGATAAGGTCGTTTATGCCGACTATCTCAATATTGTCGTATTTCTGTGCGGCGCGAAATACAAGGCGGCCGATACGGCCGAATCCGTTGATGCCAACT
>CAKUKW010000099.1 GCA_934663885.1 uncultured Tidjanibacter sp. | reverse complement strand
CCGTGATGTTCGCCATAAGCGGTTTCTACCGGGACCTTTATTTTTCGGGGCAGGAGCATGGCGGCGACGGTAAGATCACGCGTAACCACGAGATTACAAAAGATTTCCTGGGGCTGGTTGCGGAACATTACGAGTGCGAACGTGAAGTATCGTTCTACGCGGAGAAGCTATGCGTAACGCCGAAACACCTGGGATACGTGGTAAAAACAGTATATGGTGAGCCGGCCTCCGAAACCATAGCCAAAGCGGTAATAATGGATGCGAAAAGCAAGCTCAAATCGACCGACATGTCGGTTCTCCAGATATCCGATTCGCTCAATTTCCCGAACCCGTCGTTCTTCTGTAAATACTTTAAGAAACACGTGGGTGCAACGCCCACGGAATACCGCATGAGCGGTATGGCGGCAAACGAAGAATTTACACTTCAAACAATACAAACCCTAACATTATGAAAAAGATTATTTTATCCCTGGCATCGGCACTGATTGCTACGGGCGCGGCTTATGCACTCGAACCCATAAAGCTCAACAAGCCCGACACTAAACGGGGCAAATCGGCAATGGAAGCTCTTGCGGAAAGGAAATCCGTAAGGGAGTATTCTCCGAAGGAAATTACATTGCAGGATCTTTCCGACCTGCTTTGGGCGGCAAACGGCATTACGCGCGCGGATGGCAGGACTACCAACCCCACGGCGATGAACCGCCAGGACATTAAAGTATACGTGGTGCTGCCGAAAGGCACATACCTTTATAATAACAAGGAGAACAGGCTGGAGCCGATCTCGGAAGGCGACCACCGCCAGGAAATAAGGGGAGCCATGCCTGCGCTGAACCTGCTTATAGTAGCCGACGACGGGGAGGCGAGGTTTGCCGGCGTGAACGCAGGTTATGTTTCTCAGAACATTTACATTTTCTGCGCCGCCAATGGCATGGGGACAGTGGCCGCGGCCGGGATGGACTACGATGCCTACAAGAAAGCCTGCAAGCTCGACGACAAACAGCAGGCTATCATCCAGCACCCTGTCGGGTACCTGAAATAAAAACCAACACTTCACCACCGCCCCGTGCAATAATAAAACCCGGCGTCCGCGGACGCCGGGTTTATTAAATAATTTATGCAGGGCCTGCTCTATTTTTCAAAATAGGAAGTAATCGTAATCACTTCAACGGTATCGTCATTGCCCATATTGGAATGGTCGTGTCCGTGGCCATGTTTGTGAGAGTGCTGCCCGTTGTGCTTGTCAGAATCACGCGACTCGTTCCATGAACGGCCCTCGCGGTATTTCTCGTCCGCATAAGAGCTGCCTATCGTAGGAGTGCATTTGCAGTCATCCGCATTCTTTTCCGACTTGGAATTCATATCCGAAACAGTTTTCTTTGAGGAATTGTTTTTCATTCCCGCCGTAAACCTGCCTTTTTCGTCCCTTGCTTCCTGTTTCGCGTTATTGCTGCGTGTTTCGCGAAGTTTGGAAGAAGTCATTTTGTCCATTGAGTGCAATTCATTCTTTTTCATAATCGATATATTTTTAAGTTAATAAAAAACGGAGCCTGTCCGCCAGCCATCCTGCCGCAATACAGGAAAGCCTCTATATTATGGTTTAACAAATTCCAGGCCAGAAGAGGCTCTCCGGCTTATCCTGCGCGGCACCCGCGATGAAAGGGCTCCCGGGAAAATTATTTTAATTTATCGTATCTTCTTAAAGGAGGTACAATTATTGGCATGAAAAATGAATTGTATGACGGTGTAAAAACATATAATATCCCCACGGATAAAATATTTTCTACATAAGAGACAATAAAACTTCATATTTTACATTAAATTCATACTCCACGGCTTTTTAACCCTGTTTTATAGGGAATTAAGAGCCAAATTTATTATCTTTGTAAACCAATTATTTGCACTTGCAATTCCAATGAAAAGAACGGCTGTTATACTTATGCTTATGCTGACAGTGCTATTCGGCTCTTCGGCCCAGAGCAGTGTGACCGCTGAACTGAAAGAGCGGCCGAAAGTCGGCCTGGTACTGAGCGGCGGCGGCGCGAAAGGGGTTGCACATATAAAGGTGCTACAGGTGCTGGAAGAGGCAGGCATGCCTATCGACTACATCGCCGGAACCAGCATGGGAGCGATCATGGGGGGGTTATACTCCATAGGATATACGCCCCACGAACTGGACTCGATGGTACGCACGCAGAACTGGGTGGCGCTCATCAGCGACAGGGTTGCGCGAGACGACAAACGATACCATGAACGTGAAAGTGCGGACACATATATAATATCCGTACCCATGTCACTGGACAGGAAGTTCGCACTTCCTTCAGGTGCCACCGCCGGCCAGAACGTACTGAACCTTCTCAATGAAATGACCATAGGCTACCACGACAAGGATATCGACTTCAAGGAAATGCCGATCCCTTACGCATGTGTGGCCTACGACATGGTAAAGGGGGAGGAATATGTTTTCCACAGCGGCAACCTGCCCACCGCGATACGTGCCAGCATGTCTATTCCGGGGGCTTTCGCTCCCGTGCTGCTCGACAGCATGGTACTTGTGGACGGCGGTATTTACAATAACTTCCCGGTGGACGTGGTTAAAAAAATGGGGGCCGACATAGTTATAGGCGTAGACCTTTCGGCGGGGATCCCCGAACTGGCGGAGATAAACTCCATATTCGGGATGGTCGACCAGGTAGCGACTATTATCGGGCGGGAAAAGTATAATGAAAACCGTAAAAATACGGACCTCTACATAAATCCCAAAGTCAGGCCTTACACATCGGCGAGCTTTACCGCTGAAGCGATAGATTCTCTTCTCGTAAGGGGTGAAACCGCCGCACGTGAAAAATGGGACGAAATACTGGCGCTGAAGAATGAGGTTTGCGGCGCCGATTATGTCTACCAGAAGATACAACGGTCGAGGATGCTCGACTCAGACTCCGTTTCGGTGGGTAAAATATCTTTTACAGGGCTTTCTATGAACGAGGAGCCCCTGATAAGGTATAGTCTCGGGCTGGACGAAAACACCACCACCTCCAAGCAGAGCCTCAACAATGCAATCGAGAGGCTCCGTGGTTCGGGGGCGTTCTCTTACGTTACCTATACGCTCGACAGCAAGCCCCCCTACGACATGGTGATTTCAGTCAACGAAAAGCAGGAGGGAGTTGTGAACCTCGGATTCCGGTTCGACACGGAGGAGATGGCATCCATACTGCTGGGTACGAGTTTAAATTTCCGCGGTCTTATGGGACCGCGACTCGACGCACAGTTACGGCTTAACGAGAACCCTTATATAAAGCTCGATTTCAATTCGAGCCGGTGGTTCCTGGGACGTTTCGGTATTTCGTATATGTATAAGTACAACAAGTTCACATTCTACGACCACGGTAAAAACCCTACGCGTATCACGTTCGACCAAAACAGGGTGGACCTGTTTTTCAATAACTTCAACCCCGATAAGTTTTCGGTGAACGTAGGCGTGCAGTACGAGCATTTCAACTACCAGTCGTTCCTCTGGTCGACCGATCCGTCGGATATGGCCCTGATCGTGCCGAAAGGCTTTATCAACTATTTCGCCAAAGGCCATTTTGAGAATATGGACGATTATTACTATCCGACCAAGGGTTACAGGATAAATACTCAATTGATGCTCCACACCGACAACGCCTACCAGTTCGAGAAAGGACTGCCGTTCGCCTCGGCTCAGTACAGCTTCAAAACAGCTATATCATACAATAACAGGCTCACTCTGATTCCGTCGGTATACGGACGCACGCTGATAGGTAATTTTACCAACAAGGAGAACTATTTCGCATACCTGAACGCCCTCGGGGGGGAGCTGGACGGGCGTTATGTTACGCAGCAAATGGTCTTCCCCGGCATAAGGAACGTAGAGTATTTCGACAATTCGCTTATAGCGGCTTCCGTGGAGGTACGGATGAGGCTTTTTAAAAGGAACTATATCTCCGTAAAGGGAGCTTTCGGAATGCAGAACAACAACTTCTTCAAAATGTTCATCGGAGAAGACTTCCAGGATAAACATATATGGGGTATCGGTATCAAATACTCCTATAATTCGCCAATAGGGCCTATAAGCCTGCAGCTCGACACGTCCAACATCAACAAAGGTCTGGGAATCTACGTCAGCGTGGGCAAGAATTTCTAGGATCGCGGACATATATAAAAGGCGCTGCGTTTTCGGCGCCTGTGTTTTTTACAATCGCCGGTTACCCAACTCCGCATCGCCTTATAACAAGCATACCCGTTAAACAAAATACGCGTCCGTCCCGGACGCGTATTTTGTTTAAACCATAAGGATGTTTTTCGGGCATAACTTTATTTGAGCAGGGTTATTCCCGTGGCCCAAGTATCGTGCGTAGACGAATCGAGTTCAATAAGTTCCCCGTTTTTCCAGCATACGGCAACCTCCCTGTCCCCCTTATCCATCATACCGACCACATAAACGTCATTGCCGTCAACCAGGATGCCCGTTGCAATCGCATTTTCACCCAGTTCGACTTTCGTATTGTTCTTCCAGTATGCAGCGCGGATGGTCTCGTCCTCATTCTCGATATAGCCGCACATATAGAAATCGGTTCCCGACATCTCCATAGCTATCGGCTCGATATAATCAGTGCTGGCATACATGGCATTGAACTCTCCGTTCTTCCAGTAACCGAGGCTGAATGATTCGTCTTCTTCCATCACTATACCTCCTACGTATACGTCGCTGCCCAGTATCCTGACACCCATGGCGGCCGATATCTGGTCGGAAAGGGTTGTCTTCTGGTCGTTCTTCCAATACACGGCGCCCGCGGTATCCATTTCCAGATCGTACTCGGCACCTGCAAGGTACACGTCGCTACCCGAAACGGCCATCCCGTAGATTTCGAAATCTCCGATACCGTTCACCCTTTTGAATAATTCCCCGTTTTTCCATATAAGGGGAGCGTTGGTCGATCCATGTTCCTGCCCCACTACGTATACATCGCTCCCCGACACTGTAATAGCCGAAGTCCCGGCTCCTTCCGCACTGCCGAAAGGAAGTTCCGTCACCTGTCCGTTTTTCCAGAAGACGGGATGCGAAGTGGAATTTCTTTCCACCGAGCCTATGACATAAACGTCGCTGGCCAAAGAGGCGATACCCATAGTCCGGGCATTATCGGAAAGTTTGGTCGCAGAACCGTCGCGCCAGAAATAGGCATTACTGTCATAGCCTGACTCACCGGATATATCCATGGATATTACCGCGCCGGGAATCGGGCTTACAACGGGTTTTCCGGCCTGCGTAACGGTTATAATAACAGGATCCGCTTCACCCGCCGTTACCGTCACGGTAACCGGCCCCCTGTCGTCGGCACCGGAATTCTCTTCAGCGGAAAGCGTAAAACCGGAAGCCGATTTGGAAACGCTAAGCCATGAGCCCGAAGGAGATGCCACGGCATCCCATGATGCCTGATTGGTTTCAATGGTAAATTCGGGGTTGATTTCGTTTTCTCCCGCGATGGCTGTCTTACCGTCGGCGGAAAATTCCATTTCGGTAACTGAAGGAGTAACTCTGAGGTATTCTTCCTCGATTTCCGTCCCGCTTTGGCCCACTTTTATCTTTACGGGATCTGCCGTACCCGCGGTAACGGTAACGGTAATAGGAGTCTTTTCCGTTGGTGCGGTATTCTCGTCCGCAGAAAGAGTGAAACCGTTACCGGACTTATTCACCTTGAGCCACGAGTCTTTTTCGGAGAGTTCCACTTCCCACTTACCCTGGTTGGTCTCGACTGTGAATTCGGGAGTGACCGGGTTTTCACCGGCGGTAACCGTTTTACCGTCGGCAGAGAATTTTATTTCGGTTACAGAAGGTGTTACCGAAAGGGTGGCGTCCACCTTTTCGGGATTACATGAAACTGAAAGCATCATTAATACGGTAAATATAACCGACAGCGGTAATAACCGCACGGACAATGTCCTCATTAGATTTGTCATAGGAATAAAGTTTTTGTTCATGTTTAATTAATTTACGATATAGTACGGATATTATTTATTCATCGGAAAAAATAATCAGTAATTTATTTTTCCGGGCTTGTTATAAAGATGTGCAAGTATTGGTTTTTGTTGCATAGTTCCGTTACATACCCTTACACTAATTGGGTAACGAGGGAATAATGATGTTATCATTATTCCCTCCGGCTCTATTTTTCAAAACGGTTGACCACAATATATGCCAACAGCACACCGGACCATAAACGCATATTAAATATGATTATTAATATGATCTATTCGGCCCTGATGTGAAATCATCTTACATTACTATTTAATTTGGTGACCTCGGAACCTACTGTAAATTACATGGCTGATCTTTTCCCGCGCACTATTCCGTTTGAGAGTCGATACATGGGGGATAAATACAGGACTTCCCATATCGCGGCGCTGGAAATTTACTTTTTAACCGCAACGAACTCAGGAATGAAAATACCGGCGGTAAGCGGCACCTCGACTATAACCTTCGTTACACCGTCGATCCAATAGCAGGTATCACCTTTCTTCTTGTCATAATTCCCATCTATGCCCGAAATGAAAACCCTTCCCTCATGTGCGGCGACATCATAGATTTCAACATAATAACCTGATGTTTCAGAATCCGATTTTATAATCGTTACTTCTTCATTATTCCATAAGAAACTTTTGCTGCCGGTTCCATCCGTGTAATTACCGATTATATATACGTCGTCTCCCGAAACATCCATCGCTTTCACAGTTACGTCATTCCCGTCTATCTTCAGACGGGTAAAAACGCCGTTCTTCCAGAATCCGCCATAGCTTACGCCGCCGGTCGACAAATTCCCCGAAATATAAACGTCACTGCCTGAGACGGCCAAATCCATACCGGAGTCGCTCATGAAGCCTGAATCTCCTTCTTGTATAACCGACATGACGTCATTTTTCCAATAAACCAGGGATTGGGTATGTACGCCATTATCGGAACCAGACCCCAATCCGGCTACATATATATCATGTATATCCTTTCCCGACACTACGATATTACTTACTTTGAAACCCTGTGGGAAGGTGGCGTTTAATCCCTCTGCCAATACATACATTCCATTACTCTTCCAATATACAACATCGTACATTTCCTTTCCGTCTTCCCCTGAAGTGTAGTGGTCGGTTCCGGCCAGGTAAACAATCTCGTTGCCCGAAACAAAGATATCCCCGGCATAGGCGGGGTAGCCCGTCTGGGGAAGATATATTTTCTCAGGGCCCTTCCAGTATATAGCCTTGATTCCATCATTTTCCGTTACGTAACCGCTCATGTAAATATCGCCGCTGCCTGACGCAACTCCCGTTATGAGCGCGTTTGAATCCCCGGACTTACCG
>CAKUKW010000098.1 GCA_934663885.1 uncultured Tidjanibacter sp. | reverse complement strand
CCCACAATGGGTTGCATACCCTGGTTGAGGCCGGCCACTATCATTATGAAGAACAGCAGTACCCTATTCACGTTTCCATAGGCTCCGATGGATATGTCGCCCCCGGTGGTACGCAGGGCGTTGTTGACGAAGAATACCACGAGGCTGGCACAGGCATTAAGAAGGAAAGGGGCGAGCCCTATCGTGAGTATCTTTTTGACAATAATCCCTATGAAACGGAACGTACCTGCCTTTATGTACAGGAAATTCTTTTTGTTGAGGAAATGCGTCAACTCCAGTACGAGCGCCACGCATTGGGCCAGCACCGTTGCCAGCGCCCCGCCTTTTATTCCCCATCCGAATACGAATATGAATAGCCAGTCGAGGCCGCAGTTGAGGATTATGGCCGTGAGCATTATCGCCATCGCCTTCTTCGGGTATCCCGAAGCGCGCAAAATCTCGTTCAGACCCATATAAACGTGGGTGACGACATTGCCGAAGAGCATCACCTGCATATAGTCCCTAGCGTAGGATATTGTGTTCTCGCTAGCGCCGAAGGCGTAAAGTATCGGGTCGAGGAATATGAGCGCCGCGGCGGCGAAAATTATACCTATCGCTATATTGAGCATCACGGCGTTGCTCAGGATGAGGAATGCCCTTGCCTTATTGCCCTGGCCGAGCCTGATGGATGTCAGCGACGCGGCGCCGACCCCTACCATCGCCCCGAAAGCGGCCGAAAGGTTCGTCAGCGGCATGGTGAGCGAGAGGCCCGACAGTGAAAGGCCGCCTACACCCTTGCCGATAAATATGCTGTCCACGATATTGTAGAGCGATGAGGAAGTCATAGCTATTATCGCGGGCAACGCATAGCGTACCAGCAGTTTGCCTACGGGTTCCCTACCCAACGCATCGGTATTGTTCGACGTTACTGCCATTTCCAGGATTTTGTCTTACAGGAGCGGAAAGCCTATCTTTCACCCTTCGGGGCGCAAAGGTACGAATAAAGAAAAAATTATATCCCCTGTGCCCTCCTTTTTTATTTAAATTGAATTTTGCATTATTTGTGTGGACTGAAAAACTCGGCGTAGCTTTGCTTTCCTCCCGTCTTCCATTATCTTTGTATGTGATAAAACGTAAGTGGGATGTTTTTAGAAAATACAAATAAATCCGGATGGGTCGAGGTGATATGCGGCTCCATGTTCTCCGGTAAGACGGAAGAGCTTATACGCCGAATGCGCAGGGCCGAATTCGCCAACCAGAAGGTGGAGATATTCAAGCCCCGCATCGACGTACGTTATTCGGCAGAGGATGTCGTTTCGCACGACTCGAAATCCATCCGCTGCACGCCCGTCGATTCGGCCCGTAACATTTTGATACTGGCCAATGAGGTCGAAGTGGTAGGTATAGACGAAGCGCAGTTTTTCGACGAAGCCATCGTGGAAGTGTGCCGGCAGCTTGCCGCTGACGGCGTGAGGGTTATAGTGGCGGGACTGGATATGGATTTCATGGGCAACCCCTTCGGCCCGATGCCTAACCTGATGGCCCAGGCCGAATACGTCACGAAGGTGCACGCCATCTGCGTCCGGTGCGGTAATCTGGCCAACCATTCGCACCGCCTTGCCGCGGGCGATAAGCTCGTGATGCTTGGCGAGAAGGATACTTATGAGCCGATATGCCGCCACTGCTTTAATCAGTTGATCAATAACAGGGACTAAAACGCCTTCAGCTAAATATAAACGGCCGTCCCGGAATAGGAACGGCCGTCTTTTAACCCATTGAGAACCGTACTACTTTTTTATTTTGCGGTCGAGTTCGTCCTTAGCCCGGTTGTAGGATTCGTCTGCGCGGTTGCGCATCTCCTGTCCTTTTTCCTGTGCGTGGTTGCGCATCCTGGTGGCGTCGGTGTCGGCGTCGTTCTTCCATTCTTTTACTTTTTCTTCGACCCTGTGCGCTCCCTGGTTCACATTCTCGGAGATTTTGTGTCCTGCCTGGCGGGCGTCGTCCTTTACATTGTCCCAGTTTTTTTCCATTTTCTGGTTCATGTTGTCGTTCTTGTGCATGTCGTTCATGCCATGGTCGCGTGACTTGTCGCGTCCCTTGAAATCATTTGTCATAACTTGTGATTTTAAGTTGTTATTAATAAAAATTAGTTTCACTGCCCGCCGTATCCGCAAAAATCGCGGCGGACTGTCCTTATTGATAATCGGGATAATGTCGTTACCCTATGCCTGTCTCACGCAATAGTGGTGCCAAAAGGCCCTCCAGGGCAGGTTTTGTTATTTAAATTACCGAAATCGGCGAATGGTGCGGATAGGAAGATATGTCTGTGAGCAACGCCGCTTTTTAGTTTTTTGTGAAAAAAAGTCCCCGAAAATTTCCCTTTATATAAAATATATCCTGTACCTTTGCACCGTCTTAAAAATCAGGGGAGTTGGAACGTTGAAACTGGCTTCCGTATATCTGTAACCTTGTTTTGGCTTAAAAAAGAAATATATAATTTTCAACCTTAAAAAGCAATCAAAATGAAAATTTCTCACATTGAACATTTAGGCATTGCCGTTCGCAGCATCGAAGAGGCGCTGCCTTATTGGGAAAATGTACTGGGACTGAAGTGCTACAACATCGAAGAGGTAGCCGACCAGAAGGTAAGGACGGCCTTCCTGAAAATAGGCGAAGTCAAAATCGAGCTTCTCGAGCCGACAAGTGGAGAGAGTACAATCGCCAAGTTCCTGGAAAACAAGGGCCCCGGGATCCATCATATTGCGTATGCAGTAAAGGATATCGAGAGCGCGCTGGCCGAAGCTGAAGAGAAGGGCCTGCGGCTTATAGATAAAACACCGCGCGCAGGTGCCGAAGGCCTTACGATTGCTTTCCTGCACCCGAAATCCACGGAAGGCGTGCTTACGGAACTGTGCGAGGACAAGAATAAATAATTGCTACTACAAACTACTACTATCATATAGCTATGAGCGAAAATCAAAACAAAGTCGCGGAGTTGATCAAACTGCGCGAGGAAGCCAGAATGGGCGGCGGACAGAAACGTATCGACGCCCAGCACGCAAAGGGCAAGTACACTGCCCGCGAGAGGATCCAGATGCTCCTGGACGAGGACAGTTTCGAAGAGTTCGATATGTTCGTAACCCACCGGTGCTATGACTTCGGGATGGAAGCGAGCCATACTTACGGAGACGGAGTGGTTACCGGTTACGGCACTATCGAAGGAAGGCTGGTTTACGTGTTCGCGCAGGACTTCACCGTATCGGGAGGATCGCTGTCGAAGACGATGTCCGAGAAGATATGCAAGGTTATGGATATGGCGATGAAGGCCGGCGCACCCTGCATAGGGCTCAACGACTCCGGCGGCGCGCGTATCCAGGAGGGTGTCAATGCGCTGGCAGGTTATGCGGAAATATTCCAGAGGAACGTGATGGCTTCGGGTGTTATTCCGCAGATATCGGTCATTCTCGGCCCGAGCGCAGGCGGCGCGGTATATTCGCCTGCACTGACCGACTTCGTTATCATGAAGAGGGAGACCAGCTACATGTTCCTTACCGGCCCTGCGGTTGTCAAGACCGTCACAGGCGAGGACGTTACCCAGGAACAGCTCGGCGGCGCCTCGATGCACACCACCAAATCGGGCGTGGCAGGTTTTGCCACCGATACCGAAGAGGAGGCGATGGAGCTCGTACGCAAAATAGTTTCCTACATTCCTCAGAACAATATGGAGGATGCTCCGCTGGTGGTTTGCACCGACTCGGTAAACCGCCTGGAGGACTCCCTCAATGAAATAATTCCCGACAATCCCAATAAGCCGTACGACATGTACGAGGTTATCCGCGCCATCGTGGACAACGGCGAGTTCCTCGAAATGCACGAGTCTTTCGCTAAGAACATCGTTACCTGCTTCGCGCGTTTCAACGGACAGAGCGTCGGCATCATTGCCAACCAGCCCAAATATATGGCCGGGGTACTCGATATAAACGCTTCGCGTAAGGCGGCGCGTTTCGTACGTTTCTGCGACGCTTTCAATATTCCGCTCGTTACGCTGGTGGACGTTCCGGGGTTCCTTCCGGGAACAGGGCAGGAGTACGGCGGCGTTATAACCCACGGTGCAAAATTGCTCTTCGCTTACTGCGAGGCAACGGTGCCCAAGGTTACCGTCACGCTACGAAAGTCTTACGGGGGTGCCTATATCGTGATGTCTTCCAAACATATCCGCGGCGACATCAACTACGCGTGGCCTACGGCCGAGATAGCCGTTATGGGTGCGGCGGGAGCCGTTGAGGTGCTGTTCGCCAAGGAGATTGCGAAATTCGAAGACCCGCAGGAAAAGGCTAACTTCATCGCCGAAAAAGAGCAGGAATACAAGGATAAATTTTCCAATCCTTATAATGCCGCTAAGTACGGATATATCGACGATATCATCGAGCCGCGCAACACCCGTTTCCGCATTATCCGAGCGCTGCAGTCGTTGTCAACCAAGCGGCTTACGAATCCCGCGAAGAAACATACTAACATTCCGCTGTAAACCACGGGACCATGAAGAAAATTTTACTTATTTGCCTTGCCTCGCTTTTTACCGTCCCTGCGTTCGCCCAGGGCGTTCTTAACGTGAGGATAAACGAGGTTCTCGTGATAAACGAAGGGGATATTATCGACGACTACGGCCGTCATTCGTCCTGGATCGAAGTATTCAATACGGGTTACGAAAAGGTCGATATCGGCGGATGTTTCCTTGCAGTACGCTTTTCGGACAGGTACGATAACGACGGCAACAAGCAGGTCGTGAAATACTACATTCCAAAATCGGACCCCAATACTTCTATGGGTTCGCTGGAATACAGGTTGTTCTACTGCGAAGGCACCGATACCAAAGGTACTTTCTATACTAATTTTACCCTTGATGACGAAAACATCGATATGGTCGTGCTTTACAACAGTAACGGCAAAGATGTAATCAGTGTGTTCAAGTTTCCCGAGGACTACAGGCCCGTACCGGATGTGAGCCTCGGCCTTATCGGCCATGAAGAGCCGGAATCTTTCATATTCCCGTCCATCCCGGTGGAGATCAGGAGAGAGTGGAAAGAGAAAGGTTGGTCTACCAACAGCGGAGACCATTACCTGGACTGGCTCGGGGTTGAGCTCAAATACCAACCCCAGGTTATGGACAGGACTACTCCGGCAGCCACCAACGAGCCTCCGGTCGATGTGCCAAGGCACGAAATATTCCGCCGTAACGACTCATCGGGACTTGTGATGACGCTTACTGCCATGGGAGTGGTGTTCTGCGCATTGATCATGCTTACCTTCGTATTCAAACTGTTCGGTAAGGTTATGGTCACCCGCACCAACAAGAAGGAAGCTGACTCCAAAGGTGTTCCGCGCGAGGAGACCAAAGCCAGGACTACGAGCTATACCGGAGAGGAGATCGCGGCCATCGGCCTCGCCCTGAAAATGTATCAGGAAGACCTTCATGTCAAGGAAGCGACTGTTATTACGATAAACCGAGTGGGCAGGATATATTCACCGTGGAGCTCGAAAATATACGGTCTGACCGCCATGCCTGAAAGGAAAAAATAATTTCACACACTATTAAATGTCATGAAAGAGTATAAATTCAAGATAAACGGAAACGATTATAAGGTATCCGTAGACAATGTCGAGAACGGCATGGCGAAAGTCTCGGTAAACGGAACCCACTACACTGTCGAGATGGAAAAAGACCTTTCGGCGCCCAAAGCTGTCAAACCGGTACATGTTGCTCCGGCTACATACCAGGCCACTCCGCAGTCGGCACCGAAGAAAGTCGAAAGCGCTCCTTCTGCAGGCGGTAATGCCGTACCCCTTAAGAGCCCGCTTCCGGGCGTAATACTGGATGTTACGGTCCGCGAAGGCGATACCGTTAAGGAAGGCCAGCTCGTTATGGTGCTCGAAGCCATGAAAATGGAAAATAACATCGACGCGCATAAGTCGGGAGTAGTGAAAAGCATTGTAAAACGACAGGGTGATTCCGTACTGGAAGGCGATACCCTCATAATAATCGAATAGGCTTATGTTTACATTTCTGGAAAGCGCAGGAATAGCCTCCTTTATAGGCGACAACCTGAAGGAATTCTGGACGATCACGGGTTTCGCGAATGCGACGTGGGGACATATCGCCATGATCTGCATAGGGCTTTTCTTCCTCTACCTCGGTATTGCGAAGAAGTTCGAGCCTATGCTCCTCGTGCCTATCGGTTTTGGGATCCTTATAGGCAATATCCCGTTCTTCCCTGGTATGCAGATCGGGATCTATGAAGAAGGGTCGGTATTGAATTACCTTTATTTCGGAGTATTGAAAGGAGTTTATCCACCCCTTATCTTCCTGGGTATCGGCGCCATGACCGACTTTTCGGCGCTGATATCGAACCCTAAACTTATGACTATCGGAGCTGCCGCCCAGTTCGGTATCTTCGGTGCATACATAGCTGCGCTCGGCCTTGGGTTTACAGCAGCCGAAGCGGGTGCGATAGGTATCATCGGCGGCGCCGACGGTCCTACCGCGATTTTCCTCGCCAGCCGTCTCGCTCCCGACCTGCTGGGCGCCATAGCTATTGCAGCTTATTCATATATGGCGTTGGTACCGGTTATCCAGCCGCCAATCATGAAGCTGCTCACGACCAAGAAAGAGCGCCTGATCCGAATGAAACCTCCGCGTCCCATTTCGAAGACCGAGAAGGTTATGTTCCCAATTATCGGTATGCTGCTGACATGTTTCCTCGTGCCTTCGGGCCTTCCTTTGCTGGGGATGCTTTTCCTTGGCAACCTGCTGAAGGAAAGTGGCGTGACCAAGCGACTCGCTACGACCGCGGGTGGTCCGCTTATCGACATCGTCACGATACTCATAGGCCTTACCGTAGGCGCTTCGACGCAGGCGACTAACTTCCTTACATGGAAATCGCTCGGTATTTTCGGCTTGGGTGCATGCGCGTTCATCGTGGCTACTTTCATGGGCGTATTGTTCGTCAAGATATTCAACCTGTTCCTCAAGGAAGGCAATAAGATCAATCCGCTCATCGGTAACGCGGGAGTTTCGGCAGTGCCCGACTCGGCCCGCATATCGCAGGAAGTGGGCTTGAAGTACGATAAGACCAACCACCTGCTTATGCACGCAATGGGACCGAACGTGGCCGGCGTGATAGGCAGCGCGGTAGCAGCCGGTATCCTGCTGGGATTCCTCGGATAACCCGGTTATGCATATATATGAAAAGGACGGGAATTTCCCGTCCTTTTTGATTTAACCCTATGTCTGTACCTACTGAACCACTTCTTCAGAATCGTCATCTGCCGGCTCTTCTTCACCCTCACTTGGCGGCATTACAATAGGTACTTCAGGTAAAAGAGATCCTCCGGGCTGAATTACCGAAATCGTGTGTTCTTTTTGAAACGTTCCTGTCTCAGAATATACGGGCGAAGAACTGCAA
>CAKUKW010000097.1 GCA_934663885.1 uncultured Tidjanibacter sp. | reverse complement strand
GTGCATGATTCGGCCACAGACAGGGTCGCGCCTTTATTTTCAAGCAGCCTCGCGGTTGCCGAGGCCACCGTTTCATCACCATAGCCGATAACGTAGTCGGGTATTATTTTTTCAAGCGCGGAGAACTGCCTGTCTATCTCTTCCTCTTCGCTCCTGCCGTCTATGTCGTAAGCCGATAGGCGGAGCCTTATCTGTGACGGGCTGGGAAGGTATGCCAGGTGCATCCATGTTGGCAACGCGTCTTCCCATCCGGCTATGGTTGCGGCCAGTACCGACTCTGCGAGGCCGAACGTTATTGCTGTCCTGTGTACTATCTTTTTAAGTACGAACTCTTTAAATAGGCGCGGTATGACCGTATCTTCCGTCAGTACCTTCATCTCGAATGGCACCCCGGGCAGCGATACGAGTACCTTACCGTCGCGCTCGAACCACATTCCAGGTGCGGTTCCGTTGTAGTTTGGCAGCGCTTCGCAGCACTCCGGGACCATAGACTGCGCTTTGTTGAGCTCGTTGTAATCCACACCGCGAGCCTCGAGCACCCGCCGGTTACGCTCGTACGTATCCTCGTCTCGTTTCATCCCGCAGCCGAACCAATCCGCGAGCGTGAGTTTGGTTATGTCGTCCTTGGTGGGACCCAGCCCCCCGGTCGTTACAACCAGTTCGCACGCGCTCATAGCTTCCTCCAGAGCGTACCTTATTTCTTCCGCTGAATCCCCGACCGTAAGCTTGCGCGTGACCGTGAACCCTATATCGTTAAGTTTTCCCGATAGCCACGCCGAATTGGTATCTACGATCTGGCCTATAAGGATCTCGTCCCCTATGGTTATTATTTCCGCTTTCATCGGCCGCTTTCGATTTTATTTAATTTTTTATTCCTTACCGACGAAGTGTAAACCCCGTAGAGGCAGAGCGCCGAACTTATCACAAAGGCGATCCTGATGCTGCCGATGAACTGCGGGTGTACCGCGGGAGTGATAGGCACGTTGCCCACCATTATCGATATCGCCATCATCGCCAGGCCCATGCTGAATGCCTGGCCCACCTGCCGCATCGTACCGGTGGTGGCCGACGCCAGGCCATACTGCTCGCGGCTGACGGAGCTCATGATGATGTTCATGTTGGGCGACGAGAATATTCCGAACCCAAAGCCTATGACCGCCAGTATGGCGAGGATGAACCAGAAACTGGTCGTCTGCGTGAGGAAGCAGAGCATTATCAACCCCAGCGCCACGATAAGCATGCCCGAAGCCGCCATTTTACGCGGTTCGAGCCTGTCCGACATCCTGCCCGCCCAGAGCGATACTATGGCCATAACGAAAGACTGGCCCACGAGTATCGAGCCTGCCTGCATCGGAGTCAGCCCCCTCACGTATTGCAGGTAGAGACTGAGCATGAACGATATCGACGCCGTGGCCGAATAGTTTATGAGCGCCGAAATGCTCGCGTGCCTGAACACGCGGTTTCCCAGGAATATCTTTACGTTGAATACCGGGTACTCCTGCCTTTTTTCGTAAAAAACAAATAGCGTGAGTATTACGATGCCGGCCGCAAGCAGGAGGAAGCCGTGCAACTTTGGCAGGTTCGAGAAACCATATATTAACGAAAAAAGTCCCACGGCATAGATGAGCGAGCCAGCGAAATCGAATTTCCGGCTTTCATTACTGCGCCAGTCGTCCTTAACATATAAGAACGACCCGATGAGAGCGAAAACACCCAGGGCGGCGGCCAGGAAGAATATTCCGTGCCATCCGACCCATTGGGTTATGAACCCGCCGATGAACGGCCCCGCCGCAAGCGAAAAATATACAGTGGCGGAATTGATCCCCAGCGCCCACCCGCGTTTCTCTGAGGGGACTGCCGAGGTGAGTATTGCCACGTTTGTCGAAAATATCATTGCGCTGCCGATACCGCTCAGCGCCCTGTAGGTAATGAGCGTCGTAGCCGAACCGGCCAGGCCGCTGAGTACCGAGAACAGGCAGAATACCACCAGTCCGGCGATGAAGACCTTGCGCCGTCCTACGATGTCGGCCAGCCGCGCGCACGGTATCTGGAAAATAGCGGTCGAAAGCATGTACGAGGTCGCTATCCATCCCGAGGTTGTGGCGCTTAAGGAGAATTCCTCGTTTATATAAGGCAATGCCAGGTTCAGCGCCGATCCCATAAGAGGAACGAGGGCAGCCGAAAGGCACGTAACCAGCATTACCGAAACATAATTGTTTTGTTTTGACATATAATTCGTTGGATGTTGCCCGTGCTGTGAATTTGTAGAAATAGAAAATCAGCAATGCCTGTTTCCTGCATTGCTGATCCGATATCTGTTCCACTACCGCACGGGGCCACGCGCTCCGGCGGTGCGTGCGGTTAAAGCGCGTTTACGTGCTGCTGAAGGCTGCTCTTGAGGTTACCCGCTTTGTTCTTGTGGATAATGTTCCTCTTGGCAAGCTTGTCGAGCATGGCGCTCACCTTCGGCATAAGCGCCTCAGCGGCCGTTTTATCCGAAGTGTTACGCAGTGCCTTTACGGCGTTGCGCGCTGTCTTGTGATAGTACCTGTTCCTAAGCCTGCGGGTTTCGGTCTGACGAATCCTCTTTTTTGCAGATTTGTGATATGCCATAGTTTCCTTAAATTTTCGTATGGGTTCCGATTAATAAGGCGGCTCTAAACCGCCTCTTGCATGAAAGGAAAAACTCCTTTCCCGATTATCTGCACCCTTTGTAGCCCATAGGAGAGTCGAACTCCTCTTTCAAGAATGAAAATCTTGCGTCCTAACCGATAGACGAATGGGCCAGAGCCGCCTCAAACCGCGTTGCCGTGTGGCCTTTGGTTATTTTAGCGGTGCAAAGATATACAAAAAAGATATACCTGCAAATAATTTCAAAAAAAATATTCGCAGTGAATTTTGATTCCGGTTGAGGACGCGTAGTTTTATATAATACTTAATTTTGCACGAAACCAAAAATATTATTATGAACGGATTTAAAACCATTTCCCCCGATAAAATCGGCGGCAATTTTATCGACATGGTAGGGCGCCAGTGGATGCTGGTGACGGCCGGCGACGCTTCCCTCTGCAACACTATGACCGCAAGCTGGGGCGGGGCAGGCGTATTGTGGAACAAAAACGCGGCTTTCGTATTTATCAGGCCGCAGCGCTATACTAAAGAATTCGTGGATTCCAGCCCCACGCTCACCCTTTCGTTCCTCCCTGAGCAACATCGCAAAGCCCTGGTCTACTGCGGTACGCACAGCGGGCGCGGCGAGGATAAGATAAAGAATGCCGGCCTGTCCGTATGGATAACTCCCGGCGGAGTCCCTGCCATAGCCGAGGCGCAGCTGGTACTGGAGTGCCGGAAAATGTACATGGAACCGTTGAAAGCGGAATCTTTCCTGGAGCCCGGTATCTTGGATGAATTATATCCACACGCAGACCTGCACGATATGTATGTCTGCGAAATAGAGAAGGCTTACGTAAAAGATTAGAGCACGTCGAGTATATCGGTGATGCCCGAGAGCTGCCGGAAATTCGGGTGTGAGAGTTCGAAGTCTATCTCCTCGTGCATCCATGTTACGTCACACGGAACGTGGGCCGCATAACCTCCCATTTCGAGCACCGGGACCACGTCGGATTTCAGAGAATTGCCTATCATAAGGAATTCCGAGGGCTCGCAGGCCAGCTTGTCCATAAGCCTGCGGTAGTCCGATATTTTCTTGTCGCTCATAATTTCGATATGAGCGAAATATCCTTTCAGCCCCGACTTTCCTATTTTTCGGTACTGGTCGAGCATATCCCCTTTGGTTGCCAGGATGAGGTGGTAGCGGCTATTGAGCGATTCGAGAACATCCTTTACTCCGTCGTACACTTCCACGGGGCGGTCCATCTGGGTTTTGCCCATCTCGACGATTTTCCTTATTATCTCCTGGGGGACTTTCCCGTCGGAGATATCGAGCGCCGTCTCTATCATCGAAAGGATGTATGCTTTTATGCCGTATCCGTAGAGTTTCAGCGTACTCATTTCGAGGTCATACAGATGCTTTATCACTTTTTCGGCCGGCGCATATTCCTCAAGGAGACTGCAAAGAACCGCCTCGCCGTCACGGAAAAATTTTTCGTTTACCCACAGAGTGTCGTCGGCGTCGAACGCCACGTATCTGATATTTTTCATTTGCGTTAAAATTTCCTGCTAATTTACGAAAGTAAGGCGTATTATTCTGCTGAAAAAAGCGTTATTTTGTAGGAATGTGGAAAATGGCATCAATTATTGTAAAACAAAATAATAAAATGTATGGAGAACTTTATTTTCAAAAATCCCACGAAACTTATCTTCGGTAAGGGAATGATAGAACGACTGCCGAAAGAGATCCCCGCAGGAAGCAAAATTATGGTGACGTTCGGCGGGGGGAGTGTAAGGAAGAACGGCGTTTACGAGCAGGTTACCGAAGCCCTAAAGGGATACGGCTATACCGAATTCTGGGGCATCGAGCCCAATCCGAAAGTGGAAACCCTACGCAAGGCGGTGCAGATATGCAAGGATGAAAAGATAGATTTCCTGCTCGCAGTAGGAGGGGGCTCGGTTCTTGACGGCACCAAGCTCATCGCGGCCGGAGCTCTCTATGACGGCGACCCGTGGGAAATAGTCGTAAAAGGGAAAGCGCAGAAAGGGCTGCCGTTCGCTTCGGTGATGACGCTGCCTGCAACAGGGTCTGAAATGAACAGCGGAGCCGTTATATCCCGCGGTGAGACGCATGAGAAGTATGCTTTCTACGGGGCTTTCCCGGTTTTCTCGATACTCGATCCCGAAACCACGTACTCACTTCCGGCCGGACAGATAGCCAACGCACTGGCGGATATTTATGTCCATGTGATAGAGCAGTACCTCACAACTCCCGGGCAGTCGAGGGTTATGGATCGCTGGTCGGAGGGTATACTTCAGACCGTAATAGAAATTGCCCCCAAAATAAGGGAAAACCAACGTGATTACGACACCATGTGCGACTTTATGCTATCGGCGACGCTGGCGCTCAATAATATGATCGCAATGGGAGTTACGCAGGACTGGGCCACGCACATGATAGGACACGAGCTGACGGCCATAAACGGAGTTACCCATGGCCAGTCGCTGGTGCTGGTGCTCCCTTCGCTTATGAAAGTGATGGCCGGCCAGAAAAAAAACAAAATACTCCAGTACGGCGAAAGGGTGTTCGGTATTAAGGAAGGTACCGAGGATGAAAGGGTAGCCGCTTCGATAGACGCTACCCGGGAATTCTTCCGCTCGATAGGCCTCCATACGAAACTATCCGAAGCGGGCATAGGCAGGGAAACCGTCGACGAGATCGTACGCCGGTTTACGCAGCGGGGCACGATGCTCGGTGAGAGGGGGAACATAGACGCCCGTACGGTGCGTAAAATACTGGAGGAGGCATTGTAAGGCCTCCGTGCCATGACCTCTTCGTATCTGCCGCATGATGCTTCGCGGGGAAGCGCGCACATCCGGCGGACTCATGATTTGTAATAAAACCTTACAACCGCCCGCTGCGTGGGTCGGATGTAATATTGTATATATAATCAGTATCCTATGGAAGATTTCATAAAGAGGGAAATAGATAAGATAGGCCTGATAATCAAGGCTATTCTTCTTAAGGTTGGGCTCCTGAAAGAATCGGGCGACAGGGGGTCGGTGCCTTCGGTGACAAAGATCGAACTGGCCGAAAAATTGAATATGGATCTCGACGGGCTGGTCGCGGGGGAGGATGTGCCCGGTGTCCTCATACGGGAATACGGGTTCAGCAACGATAACCTGGAGAAGTTCGCTGAGCTACTGATGGATTTCATCGAAACATCGCCCGGCCGGGCCACCGCCCGTAAGTATGTTCCTGCCGTTATTTCGATATACGATTACCTGCATGAAAACGCGTCCGATTTTTCGTTCAACAGTTACTACGCCCTGAAAGAGCTTGAAAAATATATGTAAGTAATGAAGAAAATAATTGTATTATACACGGCGACGCAGACCAAACGCTGCCCTACAAAATGGGCAAAAGGCTTTACGGGGTTTCGGTCTCGCAGAGCAAAAGGCTGGTAAAGATAGAGGGGGGTGGACATGCAGCTCCTTTCAAAGAAGAATACCGGAGGAAATAGCCTGGTTTTTAAGGTAGATATTTACAGAGGGTGAATAGGCCATCCCCGAGGGCTACCTCCACAAGTGGGGGTCAGATGATAAACTCTATCTCGCGGAAAAGGAATTTTTCCTGTTCACCTTCGATTTCCATTACCAGCCCTCCGGTGTTTTCCACCTGTTTTACCATTCCTTCGACCTCGCCTCTGCCGGGAATCATATATCTGTGCAGCTCGTCACGCCTATACAGAATGTCGTTATACTCCCTGCTTATGGTGTCGTCCCCGCCGTTTTCGAGGGTAGCGTACCTGTCTGTAAACCGGGCCCCGAACACATTGAAAACTTCCATGATGTCATGCCTGATGCCGGTTTCCAGAAACAAGGAGGTGGGATTTGGCACCCACTCCGGAAATGCCGGCTGGTTAACGTTTATTCCGATTCCGGCGACTGTACGTGAAACGTTGCCATCCTTCAACTCATGCTCCAGCAGGATGCCGCATATTTTTTTGTCTGCTACGTAAATGTCATTCGTCCATTTTATGCGCGGCGACAGGCCGTAAAAGGAGAGCGTATCCGCTACGGCCAGGGCGACCGTTTCCGAAAGTATGAACTGTGTGGCCGCAGGCAGGAAACCAGGCTCCAGCACAATACTGAAAGTTAGGTTCTTACCGGGCGCACTTTCCCACGAATGCCCCCTTTGCCCACGCCCCTGCGTTTGCTGCAGCGCGATTAGGGCATCCCCGTGTGAATATTTCTCATGATCCTTGGCTTCGGTATTGGTCGAACCGCACTGTTCCAGTATCGTTGTCCTCATATTCTTTTAGCATAAAGGCGGATCTCTCCGCCCCGATAATTTAGGCGCTTTTCCAAGCGATCCTTATTTTTTAAAACAGAAACCTAAACCGGTATCGAATATTCCCGCAGCGCTTCGTTCAGGGATGTCTTCTTGTCCGTGCTTTCCTTGCGATGTCCTATGATAAGGGCGCATTGTACACCGTATTCGCCGGCTGGAAATTTCTTCTGGTATGTTCCCGGAATTACCACCGAACGTGCAGGTACATAACCTTTGTGCTCTTTTGGCTCTCCGCCCGAAACGTCGATGATCCTGGTCGATGAAGTTATGGTCGTCCCCGCGCCGACAACAGCTTCGGCACCTATTCTTACGCCTTCCACGATCACGCTTCGCGAGCCGATGAAAGCATTATCCTCAACTATCACCGGTGAAGCCTGGACAGGCTCGAGTACGCCGCCTATACCTACGCCGCCGCTGAGGTGTACTCCCTTGCCTATCTGAGCACAGGAGCCTACCGTAGCCCAGGTGTCTATCATTGTCCCTTCGTCCAC
>CAKUKW010000096.1 GCA_934663885.1 uncultured Tidjanibacter sp. | reverse complement strand
GGGTGGTTCGGGTTGAGCGCCCTTTCACGGAAACCGGCAAGCGCCTTTTTATCTATAAGGGCGGCCATGTCCTCCATGTCCATAGCCTCTACTTTCTGTATCTCGTGCGAAGTGCGGAAACCGTCGAAGAAATGTACGAACGGAACCCTCGATTTGATAGCTGCAAGATGCGCTACACCGGCGAGGTCCATAACTTCCTGTACACCGCTGGTGGCCAGCATCGCGAAACCGGTCTGTCGGGTGGCCATAACGTCCTGGTGGTCGCCGAATATGGAAAGTGCCTGGGCCGCAAGAGCGCGTGCCGAAACGTGGAATACGCCCGGAAGAAGCTCTCCGGCAATTTTATACATGTTGGGAACCATAAGCAGAAGACCCTGCGAAGCAGTGTAGGTCGTCGTAAGGGCACCTGCCTGCAATGAGCCGTGAACGGCTCCGGCGGCGCCTGCCTCCGACTGCATCTCAACTACTTTCACCGTTTCGCCGAAGATATTCTTGCGGCCGGCGGCGGACCACTCGTCCACATACTCCGCCATCGTCGAGGATGGAGTAATGGGGTATATGGCAGCCACTTCGCTGAACATATAGGCTATATGGGCCGCAGCGTAGTTACCGTCACATGTAAGGAATTTCTTTTGTTTCATCTCTTTCAAAATTGAGTTATGTTATTGTTTTGGTTGATTCGTTCTCCGGACGGAACGCCGGAACCATTGAGACTACATTTAAAAGTACGTCACTGTAAACCGGTTATAAAAAAAGTCCGTCATCGCCAAACCCCCTGTTAGTTCATTAACAGAAACATTTTCAGCAGTGGCAAAGATATATCAAATTATTTGATTTTCGTTACTGCGGAACGCCAAGTATACCTACTTTTCGGGATGCCGCCGGGACGGGTAAGCAAAGGCAGCCGGGCGGCCGCCAAATTAATGGTGCCTGCGGACCGCATATTCTAAATTTTAGCACTAAATTTGTAACATTTCGCATCTGCAACAGGGGAAATTCTCCCCCTATGCCCCTTTAATGTAAAAACATGATAAAATACTCAGAATATACTTTAGAAAACGGCCTGCTCGTGCTGGCCAACCACGACCCCATGTCGGAGCTGGCCGCTGTAAATATCCTTTACAAGGTCGGTTCAAGGAACGAGAATCCGGGACGTACAGGGTTCGCACACCTTTTCGAGCACCTTATGTTCAGGGGCACGAAGGCTATTCCCGATTACGACATTCCCATCCAGGAGGCATGCGGCGAAAACAATGCTTTTACGACCAACGACTACACCGACTATTACATAACGCTCCCGAAAGACAATATCGAAACGGCTTTCTGGGTGGAGTCCGACCGCATGGGGGGGCTGGATATAACCAAGGAAAAGCTGGAGGCCGAAAAGATGGTTGTAATCGAGGAGTTCAACCAGCGCTACCTCAACCAGCCTTACGGCGAACAGTGGCATATCCTCAGGGATATGGTGTATAAGTTCCATCCCTACCGCTGGCCGACCATAGGTATCACACCCGACCATATACGCAATGCTACCCTCGAAGACGTCAGGGCATTCTATGAGCGTTATTACCAACCTTCGAACGCGATATTGTCGGTATCGGGCGACATCGAGCCCGAAAAGGTTTTCGAGTTGGCCGGAAAATGGTTCGGGCCGCTCCCTTCCAGCAGCCGTCCGAGGGATATTATCCCGGAGGAGATGGCGCAAACGGGTGCGCGGCGGACCGAGGTTCGCAGGAATGTACCCGCCACACAGGTAACGATTGCGTTCCTTACGGGCCCGCGTTACAGCCGAAACCACTATATATGCGACGTGCTTTCCGACATACTGGCGGGTGGTGCATCGGCCCGGCTCTACCAGAGGCTGGTGAAGAACCGGAAGGTATTTTCATCGGTAAACGCGTTCATCACGGGCGACCTCGATCCGGGAATGTTTATACTCACCGGCCACCTGATGCCGGGCGTTAGCGTCCAAAAAGCTGAAGAGGCATTCTGGACCGAGCTGGAAATAATAGTCCACGAAGGGGTAGGCGACCAGGAATTGGAGAAAGTAAGGAATAAGTTTGAGGCTGGAATAACCTTCGGAGAACTGAACGTGATGAACAAGGCGATGAACCTGGGATATTACGCAATGTGGGACAACCTTCCGCAGATGAACGAGGAGATAGAAATGTACCGGTCTGTGGACGTAAACCAGATAAAGGAGCTTGTTCGCCGTATGCTGCGCCGTGACAAAAGCTCTACAATGATAATAATACCTGAAAATGAAAAATAAAGAGCTACTATACAGGATTCCGTCCAAACCGCAGGTAACGATTCCCGACAGCGTGGATATTCCCATGGCCGCCGAAAAAGAGCTGTCCAACGGAGCCAGGATATACGTTCTCCCGGACGCCGGGCGCGACGTGGTGCGTTTCAGTTTCGTGTTCAGGGCTGGAACGTCGTGGCAGGCCGTGCCGTTCAGCGCCTCGGCCACTGCCAACACCCTGAGCGAGGGAAGCAAAAACATGGGCGCCGAACGGATAGCCGAGAAACTCGACTTTTACGGCTCGTATTTCGATGTCAATATAGACAGGGACTACAGCGTCGTCACTTTCGTATGCCTGGCCAGATTTTTTGAAAAGACCATCGAAGTAGCCAGGGAGGTTCTTCTGAATCCGGTTTTCCCGGAAAGGGAGGTAAGGATATATTGCGAGAAAAGCAGGGAGAGGCTTATAATAAACCGCACCAAAACCGATTTCCTCGCAAGGGAATATTTCGCGGCGGCGCTTTACGGGGAAAATCATCCCTATGGTGCGTCTTCCCCGGCTTCAATGTACGATGCCCTTACCCCCGACGATCTGCGAAGGTTTTATTCGGAGCACTATACCGCCGCCTCGTGTTTCGTGGTAATGAGCGGCGATACCACTCCGGAAAGACAGAAAGCAGTCGAGGAACTTGCGATGGGATTACCTGAAGGCGAGAAGGTGGGACGTGAAGGCTTCCCTGTCCCGAAAGCCGAAAAATTCAGGTATGCCGAACATCCGGGAGCGGTGCAGTCCTCGATAAGGATCGGTTCGATCATGTTCCCCCGCACCGACCCCGACTTTATCCCCATGCAGGTCGTGACCACGCTGCTGGGAGGATATTTCGGCTCGCGGTTCATCCAGAACCTGCGCGAGGAGCACGGATATACCTACGGGGCTTATTCGGCTATGGTCAACTTCGACCGCAGCGGCTATATGGCTATTGCTACAGATGTGGGGGGAGGGTTCACGGAAGACGCCGTCAGGCAGATATTCCATGAAATGGAAAGGCTCCGCACCGAGATGGTGCCGGAAACGGAACTCCAACTTGTAAAAAACATAATGGCCGGGGAAGTCATGCGTATACTCGACGGCCCGTTCGGGATAGCCGATGTGACGATTGAGAACGTGCAGAACGGCAGGGACAACGGCTACCTCACAGAATTCACAGATCGCATAAAGGGTTTCACTCCAGCCGATGTGAAACTGATGGCGGCAAAGTACCTCGCACCGGAAAATTTCACCGCGGTAATAGTCGGATGCCCCGGTGCCCGTTTTGAAATTTAAAGGTAAATGACGTAACTTTGAGAGACCAAAACGAAGTATATGCGGCAATATCTTGAACTGTTACGCAAAATAAAAGATGAGGGAGCTGTAAAAAGCGACCGTACCGGCACGGGGACCAAAAGCATTTTCGGTTACCAGATGCGGTTCGACCTGTCTGACGGCTTTCCCGTCCTGACTACTAAAAAATTATACCTTAGGGCCATAATCCACGAGTTGCTCTGGTTCCTTAAGGGCGACACCAATATTAAGTACCTCCATGACAACAAGGTCACGATATGGGATGAATGGGCCGACGGGAACGGCGATCTGGGGCACATATACGGCTACCAGTGGCGCAGCTGGCCCGCTCCCGACGGTACGCACATCGACCAGATAGCTGCTGTCGAGGATTCCATTAAGAACAATCCCGATTCGCGCCGACATATAGTAAGCGCGTGGAACGTGGCCGATATCGGCAACATGGCTCTGCCGCCATGCCATGCTTTGTTCCAATTCTACATAGCGGATGGGAAACTATCCTGCCAGCTCTACCAGCGCAGCGCGGACGTATTCCTGGGGGTACCTTTCAACATTGCCTCCTACGCCCTGCTGACGATGATGATGGCGCAGGTAACGGGGCTCCAGCCCGGGGAATTCGTTCATACGTTCGGCGACGCGCACCTTTACCTCAACCACATGGAGCAGGTCGAAGAGCAGCTCGAACGGACGCCCAAAAAATTGCCCGTAATGAAAATCAACCCGGCGGTAAAATCCATCTTCGATTTCGTTTATGAGGATTTCGCGCTTGAAGGATACGAACCCGACCCCACAATAAAAGCGCCCATAGCCGTATAAATATTAATAAGGAACGCATACATGCAATATCTTTAATTATTAATAATTTATCTTTAGGATATTTTTAAAGCCGATATATGTGACCGTTTATTTTGACATTTAAAAAGACCGACGTGTAAAAAAGCGTTAAAAAATCGAGAGAATGAAACCGTTAAAAAACGGAGACATTTTGGTTCTAACCGACGCAAAGCCGAGGGCAATCATGTTTGCATGAATTGCCGAGGCGCGAAGGAGGAAGGCAAGCGTAGCACAGCCAAAATCGGCGAAGGCCGTACGTTTTAGGTTTCAGAGTGAAGATTTTAGCTTTTTTGCACATCGCTGTCTTTTTTGCTCCACTTTTTGGACAAGCAAAAAGTGGATAAAGAAGAAATATAGCACAAATAAGCGGTCAGTTATTTAAGTATCGACTGGCATATATTATTACCTAATAAAACGTTGCACTAAGACAAACTCTATGATATCGATAATAGTGGCCGTGGCTCAGAACGGCGTGATAGGCTGGGACAACCAGCTCCTGTGGCACATCTCCGAGGATCTGCAGAGGTTCAAAAAGATAACCAGCGGCCACCCCGTCGTAATGGGACGCAAGACTTTCGAGTCGCTGGGCAGGCCCCTCCCGAACCGCCATAATGTAGTAATTACCAGGCGGCAGGATTACCGGCCGGAAGGAGTAACGGTGGCGGGCTCACTCGAGGAAGCCATCGCGCTTTTCCCGGCAGACGAGGAGGTTTTTATAACCGGCGGCGGAGAGATATACAGGCAGGCATTGCCGCATACAGATAAAGTCTACCTCACGGTAGTCTGCCACGATTATGAAGGGGACACCCATTTCCCCGATCTCGACCCTGCACAATGGAAAGAAGTCTTCCGCGAACGCCACGATCATGGCAAGGATTACCCATACCCGTTCGCATATATCGATTACGAGAGAAAATAAACTTCGAACACCGCCGGATGGCAGCATAAAATAAAAATGTCCCGCAGAAAAAGCTGCGGGACATTTTTATTTATTAAACCAGCGGGTAAAACCTTGCCTTCATTAAAAAGCCGGAAATCCAACTTAACTTTTCGCAATAAGGCACCCCGTTAGAATTCGACTACCGGTGCGACATTGCTACCCGGCTGCGCCTCGAACAGAGGCATCTGCTCGAAACCTTTACTTTTTGCCACTATGCTTGCGGGGAAACGCCTGATACCCACATTGAACTCTTTGGTCACTTCGTTGAAACGGTTCCGCTCGACGGCAATCCTGTTTTCGGTACCCTCCAACTGTGCCTGAAGTTCCGAGAAATTCTGGTTGGCTTTCAGATCAGGATACCTTTCCACTACGACCATAAGCCTGTCGAGGGCCGATGTGACCTGTCCCTGGGCAGCCTGATACTGCGCTATGGCCTCCGGAGTCATGTTTTCAGGGTCTACCTTGGCGCCCGCCGCCTGGTTGCGCGCCGCGATTACGTTCTCAAGGGTCTGTGACTCATGCGCCGCGTAACCCTTAACCGTATTCACGAGGTTCGGTATGAGGTCGCTGCGCCTCTGGTACTGGTTCTCGACCTGGGCCCAGGCGGTTTTAACCGATTCTTCCTTCTCTACGAGTCCATTGAATGTCCTTACCCACCAAAGGCCTATTATAAGCCCCAGCGCCACTACGATTATGATGGCTATGAGCCATCCTTTTCCTTTTTTCATTTTCGCGTGATTTTATTAGTGAAACTTTATTTTACGTAATTATTAAATATTTATAATCATTCAGTCCTTCCACTGCCGCTACTGACAAAAATGCAGCTCGGGAGCGGACCGTATCCTAAAATCTGCCGCGTGCGCCGCCGCCGCCGAAACTTCCGCCGCCCCAGCTGCCTCCTGAGCTTCCCCCGCCGAAACCGCCGCCACGGCCCATTCCGCCGCCCAGCATACCTCCGCCTATGATCGGCCCGATGCCGCTGTTGTCGTGATGATCGCGGTCCTTAATGACCACGTATCCGCAATTACTGCAGATATATGTGGTCTCCTCGACTTTCCTGCCGTTCTTTTTTACTATACGGCTGCTCGTGCGTTTCAGTGTGCGTTTTTTACATCTCGGACAACGGTTGGAGAAGAACGCGACCGTAAACAGAACGGCGGCAGGTATTAACATCACAAGGGCTATGGCCATAAACACGAACCACGGGTTCTCCTCTTCCTCAGCAGCGGCAATGTCTGCCGGTATGGCGCCGTCTAATATACTCTTTATGGCACCTACCCCCGCCACCATTCCACCGTCCCAGTCTTTTTCGCGGAAAGCCGGAAGCATATAATTGTTGATCACCCTCTTCAGAATAGCATCCGGGAGGTCGCCTTCGAGTCCGTAACCCGTCAATATCTCTATAGCCCCCTGGTCGATCACGAGCAGTATTCCGAGGCCGTTGTCTATGTCGCGCCTACCCACGCCCCACTTCTCCAGAAGTTTGAAAAGGAAATCGGTCGGGTCGGCATTGCCAATGGAATTGACGGCTACCACCGCCACCTGCGCCCTGTTCGTCTGCCTCAGCGATAAAAGCATCGTATCTATACGGTAGACCGCTCCGGACGAGAGCAGTCCGTCGGGATTGCTTACGAAACGCCTCGAATCGGAGAGCTGCACATTGGGGATATCCTCTACTTTGTAACCCTTTCCCTGTCCGTAAACAGGGGTGCAAAGCAAGACTAACAGGAGTGCGGAAAGTATTTTTTTCATTTTACAAACGTCTTTCTCAACGGCAAATGTACCTATAAATTAGAATAAAAGTTAACATTCATATAGCAAATTAAATGCCCGCCATGCAATTGTTACACCCCAAAAATCATTACATTTGTATAATCATAGAATGTAAATCGCAATCATCAAAATATAAGTAACTTAAAATAAGAAAATTATGAGTGTCAAAATTCGTCTGATAATCATGAATTTCCTGCAGTACGCCATCTGGGGCGCGTGGCTTATATCGCTCGGCTCCTACCTCGGCGGGAAGCTCGATTTTACGGGACTGCAAATAGGAAGTTTCTTCGCCACGATGGGCATCGCGTCGCTCTTCATGCCCGGCATAATGGGCATCATCGCCGACCGCTGGATACCCGCCCAGAAGCTGCTCGGTATCTGCCATATACTGGCGGCGGCGTTCATGTTCGCGGCGGCCTTGCAGGTAAGTTACAGTACGCTGTATCCCC
>CAKUKW010000095.1 GCA_934663885.1 uncultured Tidjanibacter sp. | reverse complement strand
GGCTTATAGAATCGTCCATGGGCGCGGCCGCAATCAACGATATCGGCTATATTATATGGTGGGCCTACTCTTTCGCCCTGGGGGTATTCTTTGTTGCGATGCCTTTTTCGCGCTACATGCACATATTCACCGAAATACCGCTCATCTTCCTGCGCCGGTATAAACTCCGAAGCGGCGAGGAGGAGAATAGCTTCGATAACTTCCAGATACATTCATGCTCCCGTTGCGGGATATGCATCGACCCATGCCAGCTCCAGAAAGAACTCGGGCAGAATAACGTGCAGTCCGTATATTACCTGCGCGACAAGCGCTACAACCGTTTGACGGACGAAGTCCTCGACAATTGCCTGATGTGCGGTGCGTGCGAAAGCAAGTGCCCCGTAGGCATAGAACTGAACACCCTGCGCCTCGGTGGACGCGCGAAAAGAATGGATATGCCTGCCGATACCCGTTACGGCTACCTGAAAGGGCTCGACCGCTCCGAGGGACGCGGCAAAACGGGATACTTCGCCGGGTGCATGACGCTCCTTACTCCTGCGACCCCGGCATCAATGGAAAAGATATTTGAAGCGGCGGGAGAAGACGTATGGTGGGCCGACAGGGACGGAGGCGTGTGCTGTGGCCGGCCCCTGAAACTTTCGGGAGAAGTAAGCGCCGCCCGAAAAATTATGAAATACAATGAGGACCTTTTCCGGTGGCATAACATAACTACCCTTATCACGTCGTGCCCTATATGTCTCAAGGTTTTCCGGGAGGATTACGATATGGAAGGTATCGAGGTACTCCACCATACCGAATACATCATGCGCCTTGTTGAAGAGGGAAAGATACACCTTACTGCAGGCGAAGGCTCTTTTACCTACCACGACCCTTGCGAGCTGGGGAGGGGCAGCGGGGTTTACGACCAACCCAGGGAATTGCTCCGCCGCTCGGGAGAGTTGCGTGAGCCCGAGCACCACCACGCCGACGCCCTCTGCTGCGGCAGCAGCCTGGCAAATACTGCCATTGCCGACTTTGCGCAGGAGAAAATAGGCACGGCGATGACAGTCGAACTCGAAGCCACGGGCGCGGGCACCATAGTAACCTCTTGTCCGTTGTGCAAGAAGGCTATAGGGCGAAATACCAATATCAGAGTCGCCGATATTTCACAGGTAATTGTTGATAACCTGTCCGCAAACTGTTAATCTGCGTCGACATCTCCGCAACGACGTTTCATAACATGTCAATATTTGTTGGTAATCTGCGGCCTGCCATGTAAAAAGAATGTCGATTAATGTTAAAAACTTTTTTATTTGGATATAACGGATTTTTTAGTACCTTTGTAACCTCAAAACCGACAACAGGTTTTTATCAGTGAAGCAAGGCGGCACAGGCCGCAGACAAAAATACATCGCGGGGTGGAGCAGTTGGCAGCTCGTTGGGCTCATAACCCAAAGGTCGAAGGTTCGAGTCCTTCCCCCGCTACAAGCAGAAAGAGACCCTCATGGTCTCTTTTTGGTTGTAAATGGATAAGGATGAGAACCGAGAGATCGCGAGTTCATCGACGTAGTCCCGCAGTTGCCAACGGCGGTGCGGATAAAGAAGGAGATAAATTCAGTAGGTTCGAGCTGTCTTAGGAGCGAGGGCAGAGCTGAAGAATATTCAGATTATGCCGAGCGACGACAGACAGAAAACAAGTCTCTGAAAGAGACGAAGTTAGTCCTTCCCCCGCTACTACAGAGGACAATCCCAAAAGACTGTCCTCTTTTTTTGTGCCTATATCTTTGTAACTTGTTGATATAGCGAGAAAAAAACTGAATACTTCGTTCTCTGTTGAGGTTCGATTAACTGTTTTCAGTCTTATCCCATAGTATTCATTTAGGAAATATAAGGTTTTGTATTTGCAGGCAAAGGATAAAGTCAACCTTTGCCCATATATCTCCTGATTTACAAAACATTTCAACGGTTAAAGCTACATATTCATGGAGATTCTATAATAATGTTTTGATTGTTTCTAACTCTTACAAAGAGTTTCTTTTCTTGCTTCCAAACTTCCATTGGATACTATCATTTTTTTCCAATAGGAAGTTTTTCTCTAACATTTATTTCTTTGTGTTTATTTCTTATGACTTCACAATCTTCATCAGAAAGTTCTCCGAAAACGCAACTTTTCAAGTAAAAATCTAATGCGGATATATCGCTGCTATTTATTTTGCTATGTTTTTGTTTTTTTAACTGTTCATCCAGAGATATAAATATGTCACTCGATTTTTCAATCTTGCAGCCCTTAAATATTGAATTAGTAGCAATACAGTTGATTTGAACATTGAAAAACATAGAAGCACTGAAATCTATTTTGGAAATCAAATCTGCATTTGAAAAATCGATATTAATAAACCCACAACCATAGAAATAAGAGTTCAAAATAGAGGCATTACGAAAAGTGCAGTTAATAAATATACACTCGATAAATACTGCTTCAAAAAAATGTAGCTCATCGAAAGATACATTTTCAAATCTACAACTTATAAAATGAGGTATAAAATTTGGTTTCTTCTCAATCCTCTCATTACCTGCAAATTCAATATTATTAAATTTAGTATATTCTATCTTTGTTTTGAAGAAGTTTACACCTCGCAAACTGTTATTATTGAATTTTATAGCAAAAATTTGTGCCCGAGATAAATCAGCATTATCTAATATAGTATTTTCTATTGAACCGAGATAACAGAAACCGAGGTTAGCATTTGAGAAGTCACAGCCGATGATATCTTGTCCTGCAAGATTAGAGGAACTTAAATCAGCATTGAATCCGTGATAAGGGTTATCATTATATCGCCTAAATATAAAATTAATTATAGTGTTGATTGCAGTCGAGTTTATGTCTTCCGCGGTTTTTTGATATATGCTTGTTTCTCTGCGAATATAACTACATAATATATTAAAAACGACTTCGGCATATTTTGCTTTATCTTCTTTAGCGATTTGGTGGAGTTCTACAATACCTCCCAAAATAACAGGCTCCTTTTCATCTCCTAAATGCTCAACCGCAATTTTAAAACGTTCATCAATTTGGGACTTCAAACTTAGATTTATCTGTTGTCCTTGTATCTTTACACTTTCTTCTGTAGCCTTTGCCCTACGATTAGAAATCCATAATCCATGTAGCAGGCATAACCCACCAATTACACTAAGTATTAATTTTATTAATTCGCCTGCTCTATCTTGTTGTGAAGGAAACAAGAATAAAGCTATTTTGTTAAAGAATAAAATAACAAGGATCCCTATAACCAATAATAAAAGTAATATTAAAGTGCTGATGTTCTTTCTTTTTCTCATATACGTTAAATTGATGATATAAAGGTAATAATACCTTTGAAATCTTCAATGAAAAGGTTCTATAATTCGAGGTAGTCTTCTAGTACCCGGCAGTGCCGAACAATTTTAAATACAAAATAAAGTCCCGGAAATAGTATTTATAGAAATTTTATTACCTTTATCATCCTATATCTATATTAACCCGCAACTAATTATGCTGATTAACCTTTTACGACCCGCACTCGTGATCTTGTCATTTCTTGTCTGCACATACCCTGCATATTCCCAGGGCAGCAATGCCGGCGCCGTTTTTCTTAAAGACATTTCGCATGTCAAGCTTCAGTCATCATTGCACATACGTACAGATACCGTGGAAATCCTTATCCTTGACAAACGGGGAGACAACTTTTCCTACGTCACGATTCCATACTCCAAAGGCGATAACGTCAAGATAAACTACGCCCACATAGAAGACGGAGGCGGTAATGTGATACGTAAATTAAAAAAGTCAGAGGTCGGCGACGCCAGCTACCTGAGCGACGTGCACCTGTACTCCGACAACTATAAAAAATATTTCCAGCTAAGGCATAATGTTTACCCATATAAAGTTAATTATTCATACACGGTAACAAGCAAGAAATACCTCCATCTGGCCGGCGCCTATGTTTACGAAAAAGTCCCCGTACAAAACGGTTGCCTGGTCGTCGAGACTCCCGAAAATATTGGTGTGAGATATGATTACGAACATGTCAATGCACCCAGTATCACGGTAGCGAATGGAATAAAAAGGCACGAATGGACATACTCCTACGAACCTGTACAACGGCAGGTATTTTCTCAGCAGGAATCACTCGGCATGCCCAGAATAATAGTAGTCCCGGAAAAGATAGACTACGGTGCGTTGGGGGAATTCACTTCGTGGGAGACTTTCGGAAACTGGAATTACAGGCTGAACGAAAACCTCCAGGATCTTCCCGAGTACGAAAGGCGTACCGTCGACCGTATTATTTCCGGCCTGGACTCCGATTACGATAAAGTGAAGGCGTTATACCATTATCTCCAGGATAACCACAGGTATATAAGCATATCCGTAGACCTCGGGGGCCTCAGGAGCTACCCCGCCAGATACGTGTGCGAAAACAGGTACGGGGACTGCAAAGCCCTGACGAACTATATGAGAGCGTTGCTTTCCTACGCGGAAATAGGCTCGCATTATACGAAGGTCAATTCAGGAATGGCCAGGCTTAGGGACCTGAAGGAGTCTTTTCCTCACCAGGCCTTTAACCATGTAATACTTCTGGTTCCGCTGGAGCGGGATACTATCTATCTCGAATGTACCTCAAAGAACGAACCTTTCGGATATATTTCGACAAGCATACAGGGAAGGCAGGGGTTACTGTGCGACGAAAGCGGCAGCCGCCTTGTAAGAATTCCGGCGCAGAAGCCGGAGGATGTTGAATGCAGATATGAATACGACATAAAACTCAAAGACGGCGGCGCAGCCACGCTTAATATAACCGCAATATTGAAGGGTGCGGAGTTTGAAACGCTTAATTACAGCTACCAGAATCTCAAAGAGAGATATATTCACGAATACATAGGAAACAACTTTTTCACGGGATCCTACACGTTTAACGGCTATGATATATCTAAAGGCTCACGCGAGCAGGACAACATAACTATAAAGACTTCGGCCGATTTTAACGGCTATTATAAAATCTACGGCAGCAATATGCTCATAAACGGCGTTCCGATAATGGTAACCGACTTTGAAAAACCTTCCGAGAGAGTTTACGGCATCCGTATCGATTACCCTCGAAATTACAGTTATATACTGAAATACGACCTGGGTAAATATAAAATCGCCGGTATGCCCGGGGCAATCGATGTAGACAGCCCTTACGGCCGGTATTCGGTCAGATACAGCACGGAAGGCGATTTGCTGGTAGTAGAAAAAAATCTTACCCTGTTTGCAGGAGACTATTCCATAGAGGAATACGGGGATTTTTACAGCTTCATCTCGACCATAAAGAAAAACGAAACATCCAAACTTAATTTTAATATATTATGAAAAAAATCGCCTTTTCAGTATTGTTTTTTAGTGTCCTGCTTCCGTTGTCCGCCCAGAATAATTATTCCAGGGAGTTCGGTCAGGTAACCGCGGCGGAAATGGCCGAAAGCGAAAAACTCGCCTCCAAAGACCCCGACGCGGTAGTAATACACAATACTGGAAAATATTGGTTTGCAAGTGAATCTCTGTATAAGAGGCCATATACGTTTTTTTACAGGGAGGTGGTAAGGAAAATAAAAATTTTATCTTCCGCAGGACTACAATACTCGACATATGAAATTGACATTTACACGAATGAACCTGGGGATGCCGATATAGTTAGCATAGAAGGGTATATATATAATATGAGGCCCGACGGAACTCTGGAAAGAACAGCTCTTACTAACGAAAATATTGTCGATGAGAAAATGAGCGGTATTTTATACCGTAAAAAAATAGCCTTCCCCAACGTTAAAGAAGGCTCGATAATCGAATTAAGATATAGACAAAGAACGAGATTTTTTTCTGTTCCGAATTGGGCTTTTCAGGAAGACATTCCTGTTTTATATAGCGAATTAAAATATAGCGCGATTACAAACTCGACGATTTCTTACATCCTTAAAGGAGCCAGAAATCTTGATGTTAATCAGAGAGTAACATCTTCACAATTTCATGACCATGATATGTATAAGAAAACACAAAGAGATGAAATAGTATATACCATGGGGATGCAAAATCTTATAGCATTTAAAGACACGGAATTTCTTCCGAATTTAAGCGAATATGTAGTTGCATTATATTTTCAATCGGGTAATGTCAATGATCTTCGTGGAGGATCAGGCAACGGTTATGGCATTACTACATGGTCTAAAACTGCGACCCAATTTAATAATGACGTTGATTTCGGGAAATATTTAAAAACGGCCAGAAAATTATCAAAACAAATACTACCAAATATAACTCTCGAGGGCCTAAACGAAATAGATAAAATAAAGTCAATATCCGAGTATGTTAAATCGATGTATGATTGGAATGGATACCGTTCGAAGTACGCCTCGAAGAAAGTATCGGATCTGCTTAAATACAAAACAGGCAATAATGCCGATCTTAACCTTTTACTTATAGGGCTTCTGCAGGGTGCCGGAATAGATGCCATACCGGTAATCATAATAACGAGCGATGTAGGCAAAGTAGATAAGAAATACCCATTCACCATTTTCTTCAATTATGTGGTCGGGATGGTTACTGTGGACGGTAAAAATTATTTCCTCGACGCCACGGATCCTTTCGCCAGGTTCGACGAACTTCCTCGTTGGTGCGTAGATGTGGAAGGTCTGGCAGTCATCCCCAAAACCGAAAAATGGGTGGTGCTGCTCCAGCCCCAAACCTCTTTAAAAGATATACAGATCGCCATTGAGCTCGATCCCGGAAAGGGAACGGCCTACGTGTCTGCACATAAATCGCTGTCTGGTTACCCTGCTACCGTCAACCGTAAGGCTTTCAATAATTCCGAGGACAATCTCAGGAAAATAAATAAGTTGAACGACAATGCAACACTCAATGATGTTTCCGCTGAGAATTACGCAGACGCATATAAGCCTTTCGTCATGAATTCTTCCTATGAAATCCCGATGGAAACCATAGACGGTAAAATATTCCTGAGTCCGCTCGCAGGCTTTGCGCCGGACGACAATCCCTTCAACCAGAAATTAAGGTCATGGCCCGTATATCTTTACTATAAGTCTATGGATAGCTACCGCGTCGTCATAAACATCCCCGAAGGATACGAGGTGGAGCATCTCCCCGAGGCAAAATCGGTGGACAACAATATAGGAACCACATTATATAATATAGAGGAAAACAACGGGACAATATCTATTCAGGCATCTTTCCTGCTTAAAAAGGCTGAATACGCGGCAATGGAATACAATTCGCTTAAAAATACTTACGGGGATATGATAAGTACGTTTTCAGAAAATATTATCCTTAGAAAAAAAGCCGGGATTTAAATTTACCGAAGTCCTGCTCTCCCTCTTTCCAGACGTATCCGGATATTTCCGGATACGTTTTTATTTTAAACGGGGAATGGCACAATTTCTGAAGCATTTCCAAAGATAATACCCGATAAAATGAAAACAAACACGAAATTAGTAGCGGCTGCCTGGCTACTCGCCGCAACCTTGGTGAATATCCGTGATGCGGAGGCATGCACCCGAATACTATACCAGGGTACCAACGGAATGGTTATCACGGG
>CAKUKW010000094.1 GCA_934663885.1 uncultured Tidjanibacter sp. | reverse complement strand
CCCTAATGCGTGGGGATACGTATCGCTCGGGGAGCCGTCTGTTTTAAGCGGTTTGCCGACCACTATTATATCGACGTTTTCCGAGGCCATATATTTAGCCAGCCAACTGTAAATGGCATGCGTAGGCACTGTCTCCAACGCGGTGGCTATGATCCGCATGGGGTCGCTTACCGCCACTCCCGTGCGTTTTGTGCCGTAATCTATCGCCAGAATTCTACCCATTGAGGGTACAAATTTAGTCATAATTACCGATTATTATTACATTTATATAATATAGGACGCGCCTTAACAAAACTCAAGTAAACTTGGTTTTGTATTGGGCTTTCACTACATTTGTAGGTTAGATAAATGCTATTTACGATTATGAAGATTTGAACGAAAGTTACGCAGGTAATTTTGATCATCGCCTCCAAACTAATGCTATAGGAGGGGTAATGCTCCCGCTTAGAAGGGAACGTTTCCTGAAAAACCGTGGGTATACTGTTAATTATCCGGGCTGTCGTAAAATATGGTCGGGTTAATATCCGAGCTGAGGCGCCTGAATAAAACAAAGAAAACGGAACTAAATACTACCGATATAAAATGACACAGGAAGAACTTTTTAAGAAACTGATCGCACACTCGAAGGAATACGGGTATATTTTCCCGTCGAGTGAAATATACGACGGGTTGTCGGCCGTTTACGATTACGGACAGATGGGCGTCGAACTTAAAAATAATATCAAAAAATACTGGTGGGATTCGATGACCCGCCTCAACGATAATATAGTCGGTATAGACGCGGCCATATTCATGCACCCCAGGGTATGGGAGGCTTCGGGCCATGTCGGGGCGTTCAACGACCCCCTTATCGACAACAAGGATTCCAAAAAACGATACCGCGCGGACGTCCTCATCGAGGATTGGCTCGCAAAGCAGGACGAGAAGATAGACAAGGAGGTCGAAAAAGGCCGCAAGCGTTTCGGCGACTCGTTCGACGAGGAGCAATTCCGCGCCACGAACGGCCGCGTGATGGAGATAGCCGCCCGGCGCGGCGAAGTGAACGCGCGTATGGCGGCAGCCCTCAACGACGGCAACCTCGATGAGTTGCGCCGGATAATAGTAGACATAGAGGTGGTATGCCCCGTTTCCGGCAGCCGCAACTGGACGGAAGTGCGCCAGTTCAACCTTATGTTCGACACGAAAATGGGCTCGGTGGCCGAAGGGGCGAATACGATATACCTGAGGCCCGAAACGGCGCAGGGAATATTTGTCAATTTCCTCAACGTCCAGAAAACAGGCCGCATGAAAATCCCGTTCGGGATAGCGCAGATAGGAAAGGCGTTCCGCAACGAGATAGTCGCCCGCCAGTTCATATTCCGCATGAGGGAGTTCGAGCAGATGGAGATGCAGTTCTTCGTAAAGCCCGGCGAGGAGCTGGACTGGTTCGCGAAATGGAAAGAGGCCCGCATGAAATGGCACAGGGCGCTCGGCTTCGGTGACGGCAACTACCGCTTCCACGACCACGAAAAACTTGCCCACTATGCCAATGCAGCGGCGGATGTGGAGTTCCGCTTCCCGTTCGGGTTCAAGGAGGTGGAAGGTATACATTCCCGCACCGACTTCGACCTGGGCAGCCACGAAAAGTTCTCCGGCAAAAAGCTCCGTTATTTCGATCCCGAAAGCGGTGAAAGTTATATACCCTACGTAGTCGAAACGTCTATCGGAGTCGACCGAATGGTGCTCCAGGTGCTTTCGGCTGCTTATAAAGAGGAAAAACTCGAAAACGGCGAAGAGCGTGTAGTCCTGGCTGTTCCGGCTCCGTTGGCTCCCGTTAAAGTCGCGATACTGCCGCTCGTCAAGAAAGATGGCCTGCCGGAGATATCATATAAGATCAAAGATATGCTTAAATACGACTATAACGTGCAGTATGACGAGAAAGACAGTATCGGCAAACGCTACCGCCGGCAGGATGCCATAGGTACTCCGTTATGCGTCACAGTGGATCACCAGACTTCGGAGGACAATACCGTTACTTTGCGCGACCGCGACACTATGGAGCAGGTAAGGGTTCGCACCGACGAACTCCCCGCACTGGTAGAATGCAAGGCCGGAATGCGCTCGCTATTGGATAAACTTGTATAAACATAATTAGTGAGTTATTAATTATGAATTATGAATTGACTTGTTGCGGCCGGCACATCGAAATAATTCATAATTTGAAAATCGTAATTTAATGAAAACCGCGTTGTTTCCAGGCTCTTTCGACCCTTTCACACTTGGACACCAGGCTATAGTCGAAGACGGACTGAAGATATTCGATAAAATAGTAATAGGCATTGGTTCCAATACGGAAAAGAACGGGCTTCTTTCGGTGCATAACCGTAAAAGGCTCGTGTGCGACCTTTACAAAGGACATCCTCTTGTGGAGGTAATGGTATACGACGGGCTGACGGGTGACTTCTGCCGCAAAATAGGAGCACAGTTCCTGCTCAGGGGTATGCGAAATACCGTCGACTATGAATACGAGCGGAATATGATGATCGTAAACCAGAAACTTTTTCCTGAGATTATCACCGTACTTCTGTTTACCCCACCCCAATACGTGGCGATATCGTCCAGCATGATAAGGGAACTGATAAGTTTCGGCGGCGACCCTACAGACCTTATGCCCAGCAATATTAATATTAAGGACTATATCTGATACTGGAAGATCGTGGAGGACAGGGAAGAAAAAGCGGTGGAGCTTTTCAACAGCGGATATAACTGCGCGCAGTCGGTGTTCGGGGCCTACGCCGACCTATTGGGGCTTGATGCAGACACGGCTTTCAGTATCTCTTCGCCGTTCGGAGGAGGGCTGGCGGGTATGAGGCAAGTTTGCGGCACCGTATGCGCAATGTCCATGGCAGCAGGGATGAAGAGCGGTAGCATCGATCCGAAAGATATAGAAAAGAAAAAAGCCGCCACTGCAAACGTAAAAATGCTGGCCGAAGAGTTCGCAAAAGAGAACGGCTCCATAATATGCAGGCAACTCCGCGGTATGGAACCGGGACTTCCCGAAGGGAAATTACCTAAACCCTGCATGGAATATGTGCGTACCTCCGCACGGATTATAAGCAAATACCTTACCGACCCGGAGCAGCAAGAAGTATAGTGGAACTGAATTCAGTGCTGTATATTGCAGCTCATAAATACTACAAAACAAATAAATTATAATACGATATGCAGTTTACAGCAGAAATGATTGCCGGTTTCCTGGGCGGGGAAATCATGGGGGATAAGGAAGCAACGGTTTCCGATTTCGCGAAGATAGAAGAAGGAAGGCCCATGGCCCTTTCATTCCTCTCCAATCCAAAGTACGAGCCGTACATATATTCCACCCTTTCTACAATAGTGATTGTCAATAAATCCTTCGAGCCCAAGGAGCCTGTCAGGGCCACATTGATTAAAGTGGATGACGCTTACGGCGCTTTCGCCAAACTGCTGGAGCTCTACGCCGCCAATAAGCCCCGCAAAACGGGAATCAGCGAAAAAGCGGACATACACCCGCAGGCCACCCTTGGTAAGGATTGTTATATAGGGAGTTTTACCGTAATAGAAAAAGGCGTTACGGCAGGCGATAATTTTTCCGTGTATCCCAATTGCTATATTGGCGAGAATGTGCGCTTGGGCGACAATGTCACGATATTCGCCGGAGTTAAAATATACGAAGGCTGCGTTATAGGAAACAATGTCGTCATAAACGCGGGCGCAGTGATTGGGGCGGACGGTTTCGGTTTCGCTCCCGATGAAAAGGGAGAGTACCACAAGATACCGCAGATTGGCAACGTTGTAATAGAAGACAACGTGGATATAGGCGCCAACACATGTATCGACCGCGCCACCATGGGATCCACACTAATAAAAAGAGGGGTTAAACTCGACAACCTCATCCAGGTAGGACACAATGTCGTCATAGGAGAAAACAGCGTGGCTGCGGCCCTCGTAGGTATTGCAGGCACCAGCAAGGTTGGCAGGAGCTGTATGCTGGGGGGGCAGGTAGGAATCGCGGGGCACCTTTCGGTCGGCGACCGCGCTCAGGTTGGCTCGAAGGCCGGGGTGTCGAACAACATACCGGAAGACGGCGTTTATTTCGGCTACCCTGCAATGCCGGTCAGCAAGTTCCACCGCTCCCATGCGGTTTTCCGCAACCTTCCTGACCTGAGCAAAACGATATACAGGATGGAAAAAGAGTTGAAAAAACTGCAGGAAGAAAAACTTTAGCGTATAATGTCATCGCCGGCTACAAAAAGGATAATGGGCATCGACCCCGGCACCAACCGTATGGGGTATGGAGTACTGGAGATATCGGGCAAGAACGTCAGATGCATGGTCATCGGCGACATAGAGCTCCACAAACTGAAGGACCCATATAAAAAACTGCAGCATATCTTCCGCAGGGTGTCGGCCCTTATCGAAGAATACCGGCCTGACGAAGTGGCGCTGGAGTCGCCCTTTTTCGGCGAAAATGTTCAGAGTATGCTTAAACTGGGAAGGGCGCAGGGGGTGGCGATGGCCGCGGCGCTAAATTACGACCTCCAGGTTTTCGAATATGCACCGAGGCGCATTAAACAGTCGATAACCGGGGCCGGCGGAGCGGCAAAAGAGCAGGTGGCCTCAATGCTGAAGAGTATGTTGGGTATTGAATATAACCCTAAACGGCTCGACGCAACGGATGGCCTGGCTGTAGCCCTCTGCCACTATTTCGTAACATCTTCGCCTATCCACCAACCAAGCACAGCGAGGAAATCCGGGAAAGGCAAAAGCTGGGGAAAGTTCCTGGCGGAAAACCCGGAAAGGGAAATAAAAACCAAACCTAAAAACTCCGGGCGGAAGTAGTTTCTTAGTGTTTATACCCGGCATGCTTTAGCGATACGAAATATATTAAAAACTCATACCGATGAAAAAGATATCAATAATCCTGGCTATTGCCGGACTGGCTGCAGTAATGGTTAACTGTGCGGGCGTGCCGAAATCAAATTACGTCATAACCGGAGACATAGAAGGGGCTGACGGTGAAATTTATTTTCTTAAAGGCATCGACACCGTAAACGTAGCGCAGGCAACCGAAGGTAAATTTACGCTTTCGGGCGAACTCCCGGAGCCCGGCGCTTATATGATACTGGCAAAACGGCTCCCTATGATGATACTTGTCGATGAAGACGATACGCTCAATATAACAGGAAGTATAACTAAAATCAAGCCGGGGGAAAGGGTCTTTACGGTTACGGGATCCGAGGCCAATGAAGAGTTTATGGCGCTGGGAAATAGACTGATGGAATCCATGGCAGAAGTCAGGCGCGCGAAAAGCGCGGAGGAGCGTGATTCAGTGATACAGCAGCAAGAGCTTTTAATCCTTGATGCCGCTCAGAGAAACATAGACAATATACTGGGTACATACTTACTGTCGATACCCCAGCCGTCATCCCACACCTCGAATGAAACTGTTTTAACTATTTTGGATAAGGTGCCGGTGAGGCTTAAAGAAACATCTTTGTACAAAAGCACAAGAAAACGTTTCGAGCCGAAGACGGAAGAGCCGGAAAACCAGAACATGTAATTATTCTATAAACTTTTAAAGATCCAATACATTATGAGGAAATTATTGATAATAGCTGCATTGTCCATACTCGCCGTAGGATGCGGTAAAAAAGGATATACCGTCGAGGGAGACGTGGAAGGCCTTTCCGGTAAGGTTATGATCAGGCACGGAGATTCGGTGGTAGCGGAAACAGAAGCCACCGAAGGCAAGTTCAGTATGAAAGGCACGGTCGAATATGCAGACATATACGTACTGACCACAGAAACAGGCCGTCTGGGCCTTCTATTCCTTGAAAACGGGTCAAACATAAAAGTCAGCGGCAGGATTGAGGGCAGCAATGCCGATATAACCATCTCTGGGACGGACGCTCATGACAAATGGAATGAGCACATGGAAGTGGATAACGCCATGTGGGAGCGTCTCGGCTCTTCTCCGGACGATAGTGAAAAGATTATCGAAGAAAGGGAAGCTATCGTAACCAGGAATATCGATGAGAACCTTGACAATATGTTCGGAATATACCTGCTGCGCGGCAATTATCATAGCATCGAACCGGCAGAGTTGCTCATTACACTGGATAAAATACCTGAGCAGTACCAGAAGATGGAGATCATAACCGAAATGAGATCCAAAGCACAAGCGCAGTTGAAGACCGCGGTAGGCAACCGGTATATAGATTTCGCCCTTCCCGACATGGAGGGCAACGAAACAGCGCTGTCGTCGGTTTTAGCCGGGGAGAAATACGTACTGCTGGATTTCTGGGCTTCGTGGTGCGGACCGTGTATGGCGGAACTTCCGTACCTTCTGTCGGCTTATGAACAGTACCACGACAAGGGGTTTGAGATATTTGGCGTTTCGCTGGACGGCTCACGGGACAATTGGACAAACTGCGTAAAGAATAACAAGATGAACTGGTATCATGTCAGCTCCCTGACGCGTTGGGACACCCCTCCCGTCGACCTATACGGAGTATCCAGTATTCCTGCCAGCTTCCTTATAGCTCCCGATGGAACCATCGTAGCCAGGAACCTGCGCGAAAAAGAACTGGAGAAGAAATTGAACGATATTTTCAATGTGCATGAAGAAATCTTGGAGGTAATTTGAAACCATAAGAAGTATTAAAATATATGTTCCGCACGCTATGTAACGTGCGGAACATGTATTTTAACCCCTGATTAAGAATAGCCTTTAAAATTTGCCGTTCTGGTTAAATAAGCCTATTTTTACACCCTTACCAATAGAGGTTAATAAAATGAAAAAATTATTATTAATCGCCGCCGTGATGCTGATGGCTGCGGGATGTTCACAGAAGAATGCATATAAGATAACCGGTGACGTAGAAGGCCTCGAAGGGACCGTTACCATGATGGATGAATATGGTAACGGCATCGAATGGGCCGAATCCAAGGAAGGGAAATTTTCTTTCTCTGGTACCGTGGATGAACCGACCCCAGTCTTGCTGAGCGATGGCTTCGAGCCTTTCGCACTTGTATTCCTCGAGCCCGGCAAAATAAAAGTCGCAGGTAATATCGCAGAAGGTACCATCCGGGTAACCGGAACAATTGCCAACGACAGGAGTTCTGAATTCGACGACTCGTATAATACTTTCATGGAAAAATTCTTCGCTGAGGGGGAGCCTGATATCGAAGTTTTCATCGACGAGTCCGGCAAGCTCACGGAAGAAGCAGTGGACAAAAACCTCGACAATTTCTTCGGATTGTATATACTCAGCGAAGTGGAGAAGAAATGGGACGGGGGAAGAACGATAGCGAAACTCGAAGAATTCCCCAAAGAATTGCAGGAGAACAACTATGCACGTAAGCTGCGGGAACTCGCCCAGACCAGGATGCGCACCGAAATCGGCCAGCCCTTCATGGAAATAACCCTACCCGACCGCGAAGGCCGTGAAACCATGCTTTCATCGTATACCGGCGAAGGCAAATACGTGCTGATAGACTTCTGGGCAGGTTGGTGCGGGCCATGTATAGCAGAAATGCCGTATCTGAAAGAGGCGTACGCCAAATATAATAAAAAGGGATTCGAAATCTACGGGGTATCGCTTGAC
>CAKUKW010000093.1 GCA_934663885.1 uncultured Tidjanibacter sp. | reverse complement strand
GTTATATGTGGCAGTGAACGCCAGATTACCGTTTACACCGGCGAGCGGAAAAACGAATTCTCCTTCCTTTTTCGCAACGGTTTCGCCGGTGGCTGTATTCGTAACTGTCGCCCCGTCGCTCACGTCGATATTGTTGTAGAAAACCTTGAAGACAATCTCTTCGTCGGTAGCAAACCTGTAACTGAGCATATTGGGTTCAAGCGAAAGCCCACCCACGTTGCCGCGCGTGACGGTTACCGTGACAGTATTGGAATTTTTTTTATTGTATACGGCCCTGAATTCTGCCGTACCGGTTTTCCGGCCTTTATATACGGGATCGTCAGAAGGTATAACGGCGCCCTCCGTAATATTGGTTATCACTGCACCGGCCGTGACATCCTCTTCGCCGTACATAACTGTAAACCTGGCCTCCTCTGCGAGTCCCATCTGATTCTTGTCGACCGACAGGGTTACGAAGATATTATCGTCGTCATCCCCTCCATCGTCAGGTGTCTTATCGCAAGATACCGCGAGCAGCGGCAGCAAAAGCATCAATAATAAAAATCTTTTTTTCATAGCGTCGTTAATTTAGAGCCGGGCCCCTGAGGCCCTGTTAAAGACCGGGTCAAAAAACGGGGGAGCGTATTCATTAATCCTTTTCAGGCATTACGCTCCCCCGCGCACATTAATTAAATCCCAATAATTAACCCGTGTTCAAAACACTTTTATTCCTATATTATCGTATGAACAGGTCCTGAGGCCATACGGCACCGACTCCGGTTCCCATTTCCATAATGAGCTGGCCGTTCTTCCATAGTTTACCGACGTGTACTTTGTTGTCTGCGGACTGGAATTCGCAGCTTATCACATAAACGTCGTCGCCCCATATTTTTACTTTGGATGCGACGGAGTTGAGCTGGTCGTCACCCTGGGTAAGTATGAATTTTTCGCCGTTCTTGGTGTACATCGCTTTACGGCCCCAACCTATTCCGCCGGTGCAACCAGCCAGATAAACATTGCCGTCTTTATCAACGTCCATTCCGTATATCATTTCGTTACCGGTTATATCGTTCAGGCGATATGTGGTACCGTCGACCCAATAGAAAGCCTCATAGTCATAACTGGTCATATTGGTATTGAAACCACCGATATACATTTTCCCGTCCCTTATAATCATCGAGGTCGTGCCGCCCCAGCCGTCTCCGTCGGCGAAAGGCATGGTATTGATCGCGTTCCACAAACCGTTTTTCCAGTAACCGCGCTCGCTTTCGTTTTTACCCAATATATATATATCGTCCCCATCTACTGTCATTATGGAAGTAGAGCCGTAACCAAGATGTTCGGTTAGCTCCCTCCTCTCCTCGTTCTTCCAGTAAAGGGCATAATTGGTCTGGACACGGTCGTCGGTGTTGACATAATACGGACCGTGGTTACCCGATATGTAGATGTTACCCTCTGAGTCCATCACTACACCACTCGCTGTACTGTTTATACTACTGCCGAACTGGTCAGTAAGGTCTTTGGGTGTATCGTTATTCTTGAAGTAAGCCGCCTGGCTGGCACCAGCGCCCCCGAGACGTCCTACGGCGTGCACGTCATCGCCGTCAACCCACATACTGCCAGGGAACCAGCCTGCGCCTGAAGCCATAACATTCCTGTTGCCATTCTTATAATATGCTGCATCGGCATTGCCGCTGGAGCCGGTTTCATATTCGTAAGCAAGTATGAATATCTCCATTTCCTTTTGAGTGGCATCGAAAGAGATATCGTCGGCGTGGCCGGAAGTTGCTGTAACGGTAGCGGTGCGGGGCGTCATTTCACCATTAAGTTTAGCGGTCACGGTAAACGTTTTTGCATCCGTATCCTTTTCTATAACCACCCAGTCTTCCGAAGCGCTCACATCCCACTCCTGCTGGTTGGTGGTTATCTCATAACTGTAGCTCTGAGTCGCGCCCGCGGTAAATTCCATTGTTTCAGGCGCGGGTGTTATTATAAAAGCCGGGGCGAGGCCCAACTGGTTTGCCTTGATGGATATTGCTTCTGCCGTACCGGCCGTAACCGTAATGGTCGCTTCTTCGCGGGCCTCGGGAGCCAGGTTTTCCTCGGCGGTAACCGTGAATCCGCTGCCGTCAGCTTTTTTCTCGGCCTTAACCCATGTGGCTGTAGCCGGCGTAACAGCCACTGCCCAGGTCTCCTGGTTGGTTGTCACGTCGAAACTTTCGGCTACCGGCTCCAGTGTAGCGAAATTGATAGTGGCTTTGGGAGGATTGATGGAGAGTTCCGGATCCGGTACGGGAGGAGTATCATCCTTGCAACCCGTGAAAATAAGCGCCGCCGACATGGCAACCATTGCTAAAAATCGAAGAATGTTAAGATTTTTCATTTTTGTGTAATTTTAGGGTTATTGAGTATTTAACGCAAATGTAACCCAAGAAAAACACAATACCGAGGATAAAGTTTTGCGATTCCGTCAATTTACGGAATCGTAAAAATTTTACGCATAAGACGGGGGAAATTTAGAAAATAGGAATTCATGGAAATAAAAAGGCCGCCGAATACGACCCTCAGGCTGCCTCCCGGTCAGCTATGGCTTTTTCCCTGAATTTCGAAGGGGGCATTCCGATGACGCTGTTGAAAAGCTTGTAGAAAGTCGACAGCGAATGGAAACCAAGTTCATAAGAGAGGGTCTTCAGCGGAATATCGTTGTCGGGGTCGGAGAGCACCCGCACCGCTTCTTCGATACGGTAGGAATTTATATAATAATTGAACGAAAGCCCCGTCTTTTCATTGATTGTTCTCGAAAGGTAGGTACGGTTCGTATTTATCATCTTGGCCACCTTCTCCACAGTAAGGTCTTTTTCCCGGTAGGAGCGTGATTCGGTCATAAGCTCCTCCAGCCGGGCATATATCTCGTCGTGCTTTTTATCGGCGAGAGCTCCGGCTGCAGGGGATATGTCGTCCGTCCGGCTTTCCTGTACGTTCACCGATTCCATTTCCTCTATTTTCCTTTCGAGTTTCCGCTCGTTGGCCAGCGTTTCCTGATGCTGCTTGAGAAGCTGTATATAAAGCCTGTTCTTGTGGCGGTAAAGTATGAAAATGGCCCCCGCAAGAATAACTATAATTATAAGTACGAAAGCTATGGCCTGCAGTTTACGGTCCTGCTGCATGAGTTCCAGTTTCCCCTGCTCTACCTCCTTTTCTTTTTTCTCGGCTTCGTATTTTACGCGAAGCTCATTTATGGAACGTTCGCGCTCAACATTGAAGATGCTGTCCGATTCTTCATGGAACATTATATAGTAATCCATCGCCTTATCCATTTCGCCTATACTCCGGTAGGCCGAGGAGAGGTTTTGATACAGTTTATACCTGAAAACGGTATTTTTCTTGTCTTTGGACATCTCGACCCCTTTTCGCAATACTGCTATGGCCTGCGAATACTGATTTTTCCCAAGAAGGTATTCGCCGTACGACAGATATGACGATGTGCCCGAAGTGGAGCTTGCCACTCCCCTGTCGGCCAGGTCGACCGCTTTCAGGTAATATGTTTCGGCTTTATCCGGCATGCCGTTCCTCAGCAGAATATCGGCGTACATGGTATACAGCCCCGCTTCGTCATAGAACTTATCCATAAGTTCCAAAGCTTCCTCCATATACCTGAGCGCAGTTACATAATCACCGACAACATAATACATGGTTGCCGTAACGTGAGAGCCGCAGAACTTTATGTATTTGTCTCCCACAACATCGCCGTATTCGTATATCCTGAGGGCGTAAGGAAGCCCCGCAGGATCGTTTCGAAGGTAATACGCCACGACAAGGTTGCACCCCAGGGTGGTATACTGCTCCCGGTCGCCATGTTTCTCTGCAACCTCGAACCCTCTCAGGAAATACGTTATGGCCTTATGATAGTCCATCTCGACGTTCACGTAATACACCCCGTAGCAGTTGTAAACGATATAAAAGGCGACCCTGTAATAAGGATCGTCCCTGTTCTCCGAAAGCTCGTCGAGCAGGTGCATGCTTTCGGCCAGATAATATTTAGCCTCTTCCACGTTGTCGGAAGCCATATTCCACTGGCCGAGGTTAGCGTAGGTCAACAGGAGTATCTCTTTTCCCGCATCTTCGCTCCATTTATCCAGCCAGCGGTAAGCATATTCGGCCGCCGAGCTGAAATCACCCGACGCCGTCAACCGCCTGTAGACGGTGGAAAGCACCTCTATATCGTAAGGATCCCTTTCAAGGGCTTTAATATACCCGTCCATTTCCGAAATACTGTCGGAAACCGTATGCCCCGCCGACCGGAAAGGGAAAAGGATATTAAGCAGCAATACCGGGAGAAAGAATAATATGTAGCGTCTGATAACGGTCATCCGGGGTACTTCCTTTTACGCAAATATACGGGAAGCTAAGCGCAGAGCAAAGGCAAGTTTTCTTGCGGGAGCTATATGCCACGCATCCTATGTTCTACAAATATACGGAATATTGGCAAAACCCTGTAAAAGCGGCCGGCGTTTAGCATAAAATGTCCGCATTATCATCATTTCCGGCCGCCCATAGCCGCTCCGGAGCCGGCAAATTAACAATTACTCGGTATTCAATGGCAGAAAATCCCGTACAATTAGGGATTGTCCGCACATCTGGTTTTACTGAATTTTGCAGCGGATTAATAACATTCGCTATAAATTCCGTATAACGACTACCCAGCAATGATGAAATATATAAAAAAATTCATATTCATCCCGATAATTTTCTTGTCTTTCGCAATGCCGGCATATTCACAGGAAAGGGGAAAACTCCACGGGACGGTCACTTCATCCGACAACGAAACGATAGATTTCGCCACCGTATCACTGAAAGGAACCTCTTACGGTTGCTCCGTAAACTCCAAAGGCGAATACGAGCTGAAAGCCCCTGCAGGGAATTACACCGTGATAATCACTGCGATGGGATACGAACACACAGAAAAACCCGTGAAAATAACGGCGGGAAACAGGCAAAGGCTCGACTTCGTTATCAGCCCCGAGAGCCAGCAGATAGAACGTGTTACGATAAAGGCCGACGCGGTGGGGCGGGTAAAGGAATCTGCATACAACGCCGTAGCTATAGATACGAAAAGCATGCACAATACAACCCTCGACCTTGCCGGGGCGCTTGCCAAAGCCCCGGGCGTAAACCTGCGCGAATCGGGCGGGGTGGGCTCCGACACCAGGTTCTCTCTCGACGGTTTCAGCGGCAAGCATATAAAGTTCTTCATAGACGGGATCCCCATGGACGGAGGTGGTTCATCGTTTGGCATCAACAACATACCTGTCAATTTTGCCGAAAGGATAGAGATATACAGGGGAGTGGTTCCTGTTGGGTTCGGTGCGGACGCCCTGGGCGGAGTGGTCAATATCGTAACCGGTAACCAGCGCAGGAGTTTCGTGGACGTCTCCTATTCCTACGGCTCTTTCAACACCCACAAATCCTACATCAACGCCGGCCACACAACAGATAAAGGGTTTATGTTCGAGGTGAACGCTTTCCAGAACTACTCCGACAACAGTTATAAGATTTACACGGCCGTAAAAGATTTCGACGGACAAACGATAACCGACGGAACAGAAGAGTGGGTAAAGCGTTTTCACGATACCTACCACAACGAAGCCATCATCGCAAAAATCGGGCTCGTCGGGAAAAGTTTCGCCGATCGCCTGGTGTTGGAGGTAAACCTGTCGCAGAGCTACAGGGAGATACAGAACGGCGTACTGCAGGAGGTGGTCTTCGGGGAGAAAAACCAGTCGGCCAGGTCGGTAATGCCATCGGTGCGGTACCGCAAGCGCAACCTCTTTACGGAAGGGCTCGATATTTCCTTCACGGCTAACTATAACCGCAACCAGAGGCACCTGCTCGACACGGCAACTTATATTTATAACTGGCGGGGAGAAAAGCATTACACCGGCACACTCGGGGAGCAGGCCTACCAGGACGCCGTTTTCGACGAGGACAACTACAACGCGACCTTCAACGCCAATTACCGTATAGGGGATATGCATAGCATTGTACTCAACCATCTGTTCGCCGGTTTCGAACGCAACACAGTATCGGCAGCGGGAACCGGGAACAACTCGACCACGGCCGCAGCTTTCGATAAGACTTCACGCAAAAACATTACGGGACTCTCGTACCGTATCGGACGCGAAGGAAAGTGGAACGTGTCGCTGTTCGGAAAGTATTACAACCAGTACAGCAGCGGCCCGCGCAACCAGTCCACAAGCGGTTATGATTATGTATTATTCGCCGAGAGTGTCGGCGCGATGGGTTATGGCGCCGCTGGAACATGGTTCCCGGGCGATTTCCAGGCCAAGTTGTCCTACGAAAAAGCATTGAGGCTACCTTCTGCCGAAGAACTTTTCGGGGACGAAGACCTCGAGTTGGGCGAAATAGGGCTGAAACCGGAGCGGAGCGATAACTTCAACCTGAGCCTGTCGTATGTAAAAAGCTGGGGGAAACACTCCCTGTACGCGGAAGGTGGGGTGATATACCGCGACACCAAGGATTATATACGCCGCGCTACCGTATCGATGAGCGGAGGTAAATATTTCGGCCAGAACGTAAATCACGGCAATGTGAAAACGTATGGTTTCAACGCGGAAGTAAGGTACAATTATTCGGACAAGCTCTCCCTCGGGGGAAATATTACCAACCATAACATAATGGATTACGAACCTTACGAAGAGAAGGGTTCGCTCAAAGAGAGCCTTTCCTACAGGACGCACATGCCCAACATACCCTATCTGTTTTTCGGGACGGACGTTTCGTTCTACTTCAGGGATTTTCTCAGGAAAGGCAATACGCTCTCCCTAACGTACGATAACCTTTACGTTCATAAATTTCCTCTTCGTTTCATCACCCACGGCAGGCCCGACACGAAAAAATGGATACCTTCCCAGTTCACACACAACATAAACCTCACCTACAGCCTCCGGAAAGGAAGGTATAACATATCGCTCGAGTGCCGCAACCTGACAGATGAAAGGGTTTACGACAACTTCAGCCTCCAGAAAGCCGGAAGGGCGTTCTATGTCAAACTAAGATACTTTTTCAGTAAATAATAATCAACTATAAAAAAGAAAACATGAAGATCAAACATTTAATCAGTACCATAGCGGTACCGGCGTTCTGCCTGCTGGTGCTCGGGTCGTGCGAAAAAGAGGGTAATAACAACAACGGCGGGGACGAAGAAACGGGCAATTACATAATCGCCGCGTCGAGCAAGGAAGCTACATACCTGTTGCAGACAGAGGATATTTCCAAAGGTGAGCTTACGATAATAAACCACGGCATGGAAGTCGACAACGCAACGGCATGGGTATTCTACGGCAACAAATACGCATACAGGCTGGTTTACAACCAGGGCAGCCCTGGCATAGGTTCATCTTATATGCTCGACGCGCAGGGACATCTCATCCAGCGTAACGTGAGGTTCGAGGTAACGAACCGCTTCACTACCTACGGCCCCTATGGAAAATATATTATCACGGCAGCTTCGGGGGCGACAGCGGTTAAGGACGAGGGGAACGACCTTCCTAAATACGGCGTTACATTTACTTACATAGACGTAGAAGCGCAGACGCTCAATACCAAGACCGTGGTCACTGAAAATATGGTGGG
>CAKUKW010000092.1 GCA_934663885.1 uncultured Tidjanibacter sp. | reverse complement strand
CTATAATCCCGATAGAGTGCGACCACAGCGAGAGGCGCGTAATAAAGCGTGAGCGGCAGGAAAAAGTAATTACCAGCGCGGTTAAGCAGTCGCTGAAATCCTATCATCCGCAATTGGAAAACATTACGCCGTTTGAAAAGGTTATCGGTATGCCGTTTGACGGGCGTAAGCTTATCGCACATTGCCGCGAAGATTTTCCCAGAGCGTTCATAGGCGATGTTATCGGGCAGGAAGGGGAGCTGCTTATTCTTATCGGTCCCGAGGGCGATTTTTCAAGGGGAGAAGTAGAGCTTGCATATAAAAACGGTTTTACGGGCATCTCGCTCGGCGGTTCCCGGCTGAGGACTGAAACCGCTGCGCTGGCCGCCGTGACGATTACGGCGTTTATCAATAATAAATAACTCCCATTATACGCTTTTATAATAAAATGGGGGAAGGAGTACATATAGAGATAGACGACAGGTCGGGCTTTTGCTTTGGCGTTGTCAACGCTATTTCCCGTGCCGAGGAAAACCTTTCCTGCGGTAAGCTTTTCTCCCTGGGGGAGGTGGTGCATAACCAGCCGGAAATGCAGAGGCTTGCCCGGCTGGGACTTAAAACCGTGTCACACTCCGAACTCCCTTCTTTGCGAGGCGGGAACCTGCTTATCCGCGCCCACGGTGAACCTCCCTCGACATACGCGGAGGCCGGAAAGCTGGGTATTACCCTGATAGACGCCACATGCCCGGTCGTAGCCAGGTTGCAGCAAGTCGTTGCCTGCGCCTCGGCACAGATGCTTGCTGCAGGAGGGCAGGTGGTCATATTGGGGAAAAGGGGGCATGCCGAAGTGGCAGGGCTCACTGGCCATGCCCGGGGGAACGCGGTAGTGGTTGAGGGTGTGGGAGATCTCAGCAACGTGGATTTCACCCGTCCGGTGTATTTCCTGTCGCAAACCACCCAGAGCCTCGCGCTTTTCGGCCGGATGCGGGACGAAATACTGAGGCGGGCCGTAAATCCGGATAAGGTGACCGTAAAGGATACGATATGCCGCCAGGTGGGCAACCGCGAGGAGCACCTGCGTGGGTTCGCCTCCCGTTTTGATGTCATAGTATTCGTAAGCGGGCGTCAAAGCTCCAACGGCCGTGCGCTTTTCGAGGTTTGCAGCGAGGCTAACCCGAGGAGCTATATGGTCGAAGTCGAAAGCGAGTTGCTGCCCGAATGGTTTGAAGGCGCCTCGTCGGTAGGAATATGCGGTGCGACATCCACCCCGCACTGGCTTATGGAAGATGTGTCGGCGCGTACCCGCGAATTGTTTTGCAAAGCAAAAAATCATCGGCAGAGCCCGCCAATTCCGCTTAGCGGCGCGTAGGATAAGGCGAAGGATATAGCTAAAGGGTAAAGGCTTAGTTCGATAATTTTAAAAAATCATGTAACTTTGCCTAAAATCAAATAATTAAACATACTTATAGAATATGAAAGCTGTAAACTATATAGTACACGGACTCAAATACTTTCTTAAGCTGCTGCTGTTGCTCGTGCTGATATACCTGATATTATTCCTTTTCGGGCAGGCGAAGGTTAGCGCTGGGCAGTTCGCAATGGAGCTTTTCACGACTACGAGGGGAATCCTGCTGTTCGTCGCACTTTTCGCACTGGCGATGTTCTACCCGCTGTTCGGGTTCGTCAGGCGCACGGTGGCGGCCGATATAGTCGAAGACAGGGACAGGATAATCAATGCCTTCCATGCTTCCGGATACATGATGAAGGAGATGGAGGAGGGCAAACGGATGGTTTTCCGTGCCGCATCGGTCATGAAAAAGATAACGATGGTCTGGGACGACAAAATTACGGTCACGGCTGACGGTGGCCATATAATACTCGAGGGTATCAGGAAGGAAACTGTGCAGGCGGAGTTCAGGATAAATACTTACATGCAGAATAAAGCGAATGAAGGCAGGGAATAAACTGAAAAGTATAGTGATGGTACTGGCCGCCGCCGCGCTGCTGTTCGGCCTGGTCGCGGCGGGACAGGCTTTCCGCACGGGCCGCGGAATGGAAATACTTGTAAATATGTTCAGGGAATTGTCGCTTTACTATGTCGACGAGGTCGATCCCGACAGGCTGCTGGAAGATGCTGCCGGCGGTATGGTCAAGAGCCTTGATCCCTATACGGAATATATTTCCGAAGAGAACATGGAGGGGTTCCAGCAGATGACTACCGGGAAATACGGCGGCGTAGGCTCGCTTATAAGGCAGGACGGGGATTACGTCCGTTTTGCCGAGCCTTATATGGGCTCTCCTGCGGACAAGGCGGGCATACGGATAGGCGACCGCATACTCGAAATAGAGGGCAAAGACGGCAAGGGAATGACAACGACGCAGGTTAGCGATATGCTCAAAGGCGATCCCGGAACCACGGTCAGGCTTATAATCGAAAAATTTTACACGGGTGAGACGGAGGAGTTGAAAATACGCAGGGAGATTATCGCCCGTTCCGGCATACCGTTCTACGGGATGGTGAACGACAGCGTGGGATATATAACCCACAGCGATTTCACCGAAGACTGCAGCGGCGATATGCGCAACGCCATAATGGCCTTGAAAGGGAAGGGGGCGCGGGCGCTTATAATAGACTATCGCGGGAATGGCGGCGGAATAATGCAGGAGGCGGTGAAAATAGTTTCGTTCTTTGTTCCTAAGGGGACGGAGGTCGTCAGCATGCGCGGGCGCAGCGCTGAAACCAGCGCTACTTTCGTAACCCAGAACGAACCGATAGATATGGATATACCGCTGGCGCTGCTGGTGGATGGGGGTTCAGCTTCGGCAGCCGAAATAGTCGTCGGCGCTCTCCAGGACCTCGACAGGGCGGTACTTATCGGCAACCGTACATACGGCAAGGGGCTAGTACAGTCTCCTCGCTATCTGGGGTATAATTCTTACATTAAACTCACTACCGCAAAGTATTACCTTCCCAGTGGCCGCTGTATACAGGCGGTCGACTATGCTTCCAGGAATGAGGACGGCGGGGTGGCCAATGTGCCCGATTCGCTTGTGAGCGAATTTCATACCCGTTTGGGACGGAAGGTTTATGACGGCGGCGGGGTTATGCCCGACAGTGTTCTCACAATAGATTACGTAAGCCGGTTCGCTTACCTCGTATACGGGCTCGGGCACGTTTCTGAATTCGCAGATATTTATTCCAAAGAGAATCAGAATAAAGATATAGTCCCCGGTGAATTCGTATTTACCGCCGAAGAGTATTCACGGTTCGTGGAATTTATGAGCGACAAGGAGGTCGTATGGGAATCCGACACGCAGCGTTCGCTGAAACTCCTTCGTGAAAAGGCGGCCCAGGAACGCTACCTCGACGATATAGAAGAGGAGCTGGCCGCCATAGGATCGAAACTGAAGGACGACAAGCTTTCCAGCCTCGAGCTTTACAGCGAAGAGCTTCGCGAACTTATAGAAAATGAAATTATTCTCCGTCGGGCCTATTCCGAAGGGGTATCGGAGCATAATTTCCGGAAAAACAAGCCGATAATCGCTGCGGCCGGATTACTTGCCGACAGGGAAACCTGCGCCCGGATACTCTCTTCGAAGGACACTGACCGTAAATAGAGCGTGAGAACGAATCCGCATGGCATCGAAGGACGAAAAAAAGAGGTGGACATTAGCGAACTTAAGGGCGGCAATACCGTCCTACAGGAGCCGTGTAATCATTATCGTCATAGGTATTATATTGGGAACCGCCTCTATAATGTATATATCCAACCTCGCGCGGCAGCTCCGCATTAAGGAAAATCAGGAGATTGAGATGTGGGCCTACAACCTACTTCAGTACCAATACTCCTACTCCAATACGGATACCATGGACCCGATGCTCAAAAGCATACAGGATATGCGGACCGACATTCCGTATGTCATAACCGATTTCAACAACCAGTATAAACGGTCTAACCTGCCCGACGAGATCGTAGGCGATCAGAAGCAGCTCAACAGGCAGGTGGCCAAGCTGGCCCGCCAGAACGACCCTAAACTCATAACGGTCTGGGGTTTAAAGTACTATATCTATTATGGCAACTCGAAACTCCAGCGCACGCTCCGCATTTTTCCTTTTGTCCAGATAACGATAATTCTCATTTTCGTGATATTCGGGTTCATAACTTTCCGTACGTCGGAGGAGGACGAGCAGAACAAAGTTTGGATAGGGCTCGCTAAAGAGACTGCCCACCAGTTGGGTACTCCCATCTCCTCCCTGCTTGGCTGGCTGGAATACCTCCGGTCGCAGAATATCGACCCTTCGGTGGTGGAAGAGATGGAAAAAGACCTTACCAGGTTGATGAAGGTGGCCGACCGTTTTTCAAAGATAGGCTCCGCAACGATCCTGGAACCTGTTATTCTGAACGAGACCGTAGGCGACAGCGTAATGTATTTCCGCACCCGCATCCCGAAGAATGTCACCCTCGAATATAACGGATTCGCCATAGCCCCGGTAATGGCCATGGTCAATAAGGCGCTTTTCGAATGGGTAGTGGAAAATATCCTTAAGAACGCTCTTGACGCCCTTCAGGGGCAGGGTATCATATACGTTGTGATAGAAAGCACAGACGATAGGGTGAATATTGACTTCAAGGACACGGGTAAGGGGATTCCGAAGGCCAACTTCAAGCGCATATTCGAACCCGGGTTCACGACCAAGACTCGCGGATGGGGCCTTGGACTTTCGCTCAGCAAGCGTATAATCGAGGAGTACCACAAAGGCAGGATATATGTAGTGGATTCCTAAATAGGAAATGGTACTACTATAAGAATATCGTTACAAAGGGCTTACGAATGACACAGGAGCCTATTCCCAGTTACATGCAGGATACTGTGGCGGTGGCGGATCCCGGCGCCGATTCCCTGTTATTTTCTACTATCGCCCCCTTCAATGGCACTACCCCATTCCAGGATATGACGGCTCTTCAGGGTTATATGGATTCTCCACCAGAAGCGGTATTCGGCTCCTCGAGTTATATCATTCATCCCGGGCCTTTTCAATCCCTGCAACAGGATCCTTTCTCAGGAAACATTTTATGGCAGTTAGCTGTTCTTGCCCTCCTGGTGGTTTACTCATATATAATATTCAGGTACCTGTCCGAGGCTGGACAGTTGCTTCGCCTTATGGTTACGCGTAAAAAGGAAGGACGCTCTTCGGACGACTTCCAGGGCGTATTGTCACCTTTCACGAACGCGATGATGTTCGTCGGTATATTTTCGGCCGGATTGGCCGCCGCAAGGATGATAGGGCTTGCTTCCGGTGCCGGCTATACGCCGGAAGGGGTGCCTCCGTTATTAGTGGCGGTGATGGCCTCTTTATTTTTCGGCGCCACCGGAATCGTCCAGTATGTGCTCCTGAAAGCAGTAGGCGCCCTTACCTTCAGCGGCGATACCGTCACCAAACTCCTGTGGCAGAAACGTATCTTCGTAGTCGCACTTACCATCGTCGCGACGCCTCTGGTACTGGTTATGGGGCTCGCTCCCGTCCGCTGGGCCCTAATTTTCTGCCTCATACTTTTAGGTGTGGCATCGGTTATGCTGATATGGTTCGCGTTAAAGACAATGAGGTTATTTATCGGTCAAAAAATTTCGATTTTATTTTGGTTTTTGTACCTTTGCGTCGTCGAACTGATGCCTTACGGCATTGTTGTGCTGGCACTGCTACGGGGTGCGGCAGTTTAAGATATTACCAACAAATAGGTTAGAAAGTTGAAAGTCAAACACATTTTAGTATCGCAACCGGCTCCTGCGGTAATAGAAAAATCTCCTTTTTACGAAATATCGCAAAAATATAACGCGGAAGTCCACTTCCGTCCTTTCATTAATGTCGTGGGTGTAAGCCTCAAGGAGTTCCGCAGCCAGAGGGTAGAAATATTGGATCATTCGGCTGTAATATTTACAAGCCGTACGACCGTGGACAGCTTTTTCCGTATATGCGAGGAGGCGCGTATTGCTATTCCCGAGTCGATGAAATATTTCTGCAACACTGAAGCTATAGCCCTTTATCTCCAAAAATATATCGTCTACCGCAAGCGCAAAATATTTTTTGCCGACGGAAAGTTCGATACTTTCATGGAGCTTATCCTGAAGCATAAGGAGGAGAACTTCCTTCTGACGATTACCGAGCCGAACAACGGCGAGATACCAAATACGCTCGAGAGGCTGAAGCTTAAATTCGACAAGGTCACGTTCGCAAAAACGGTCAGCGCCGACATGGACGGGCTGGTTCCTGCCGATTATGATCTGCTGGTGTTTTACAGCCCGGCGGAGATACATACGCTCGTTTCTTCTTTCGGAACAGAAGGACTTCCCATGATAGCCACATTCGGTAATGGTACGGCATGTGCCGCTTCGGCTGCAGGCCTTAGCGTAAGCACCATGGCCCCTACGCCTGAAGCCCCTTCCATGGTAAAGGCGGTAGATCTTTTTATCGGCAAGGTGAACAGCGGCAAAAAGGTGGATCCGGTGGTGGTCAACGGCAACTGCAAATCGGAGGAGTTTATCAAGGCCCAGGAAGCCAAACCTGTCCGCAAACCCAGGATACGCAAAAAACCGGAATCCGCCGGTATGGCGCCGAAGAAGGACAGCTCCTGTAAAGTATCTTAGTATTATGACATAATATGGAAAACTGTCCGGAGGTTGCCGCAGAGCGCTTTTCGGACAGTTTTTATTGTAACCGAGACAATGAGAGTGACTGACAGGACGCTGCCAAAAACCGAAATTATGCGCGGAGAAAAAGCCGTGGCGTCGCTTTTTGACGGCGGCCACACCGGTTTCTGCTATCCGCTCAGGTATTTATGGCGCACAGGGGAGGGAAGCGGCGTAAAAGTTTTGTTTTCTGTGCCTAAAAGGAATTTCAAAAGGGCGGTGAAACGCAACCTGCTCCGCCGCCGCATGCGGGAGGCCTACAGGCTAAATAAGGCTTCCCTTTCAGAGGCAGCCGCGGCAGCAGGAAAGCAGGTGGATCTGGCGTTTATATATTCGGCGAAGGACTTACAGGATTTTAAAACCATAGAAAATGGAATCAAAAGGATTCTGGGGCAAATTGTGGAGCGTTTGTAAAACGATAATATCTTTCCCGTTCCTGCTCCTGATAAAAATATACCAGCTCTGCATATCGCCGTTGCTGCCCCCCTCGTGCCGCTATACTCCCAGTTGCTCCAAATATGCGGCCGAGGCAATCCGTAAGTACGGCCCATTCAAAGGAGGATACCTTGCAGCCAAACGCATACTCTCATGCCATCCCTGGGGAGGCAGCGGATACGATCCCGTACCATAAGATAAATCCACACCCCTGTTTGACGTACATTTTAATAGCAGATATTTTCAATTAACAGGCCCGCAAAACATATAAAAATGGATATATTCCTTTCCATACTTTCGATAATATGTGTACTTTTAGGGGTGATAGGGTGTATTGTGCCGATACTGCCCGGACCGCCTATAGCGTTTGTCGGGCTGTTGCTGGCCAACTGGACGAGCTACACGGATTTCTCTACCGAATGGATGGTCGTATGGGGGGCGATAACGATAGCCGTAACGATAATCGACTATTACCTTCCGGTGTGGTTTACAAAAAAACTGGGAGGCTCGAAACAGGCGACCCGTGGCGCGACTATAGGTATAATAG
>CAKUKW010000091.1 GCA_934663885.1 uncultured Tidjanibacter sp. | reverse complement strand
CGTTCGGCAAGAGCCTCAAGGGTGCGGGCGAAGTTTACGACGTGGAGCCCGAGGAAGCTGTAGGCATCATAATGTCGAAGCTGAAGGAGAAATTTATTATTTAACGGCAAAACTCAGACAGAAATATGAACAAAGCAGAGCATAAAGACGTATTCGTATTCGCCGAGCAGAGGGAGGGCATCGTGCAGCCGGTAGCGCTGGAATTACTGGGTAAAGCGCGCCACCTGGCCTCAGGGTTGGGAGAGAAAGTCGTGGCGGTACTCGCCGGTTCCGGTATCGGGAAAGAAGCCCAGTCCCTTATAGAATACGGCGCGGACAAGGTTATTTGCGCTGATGTACCCGAATTGAAGGATTATATTACCGAACAGTACGCTCAGGCCGTTTACCAGGTAATTTCACAGTATAAGCCCAATATAGTGCTTTTCGGTGCTACTACGATAGGCCGCGACCTCGCGCCGAGGCTTTCGGCCAGGCTCGAAACGGGCCTTACGGCCGACTGCACCAAGTTGGAGATATCCGAGGAGAAGGAGCTGATGATGACACGTCCGGCGTTCGGTGGGAACCTGATGGCTACCATCAAATGCAGCGAGCACCGCCCTCAGATGTCCACCGTCCGTCCGGGTGTTATGCAGCGCGCCGACAGGGATGCGGGCAGGAAAGGAGAGATTATTGATTTTAAACCGGCCTTCGACACGGAGCGATTCAAAGTACGCTTGTTGGAGAGCGTCAAGGAAGATAAGGGCATGTGCGATATCACGCAGGCACGCGTACTCGTTTCAGGCGGCCGCGGAGTTGGCTGCAAAGAGGGTTTCGAAAAATTGGATGCCCTCGCGGTTACGCTTAATGCCGAAGTATCCTCTTCCCGCGCGATGGTGGATGCAGGCGTGATGACCCACGACCGCCAGGTAGGGCAGACGGGTAAGACGGTGCGCCCCGACCTCTATTTCGCCATAGGCATATCGGGGGCGATACAGCATCTCGCAGGTATGGAGGAATCGGAATATATCGTAGCGATCAATAAGGATAAGTTCGCTCCGATATTCAATGTCGCCGACCTGGGTATAGTGGGAGATTTCAATAAAATAGTGCCGATGCTTAACGAAAGGCTTACTAAAGAAATCGAATCGAAGAAACAATAGGTATAATTTTTGCATGCAAAACGGGATGGGTGATGTGTTCTCCATCCCGTTTTCGGCCCCCTGCGGTTATGTGCGGGTAATTCTTTATAAATTAATATTACGGACACGATAAAATGATTATCCGGACGTTATTGTAATTAAATCGTAATGCGTATTTATATCTTTTGTAAACATAACAATGTAAAATAATTCATAACTTTACAATCTTAAAATGAAATAATATTTATAACGAAAGGGGAATAAAAACATATAATTAATTCATTAATCGATTGGAAGGGGGATGGGCTTTTTGCCCGCCGCCTTCCGGCCTAAAAACAAAATTCTATGAAAAAGTCCATTTTTATGAAGCTGCTGATGCTATCGGTTTTCGTGTTGGGAGCCGTCAGTGTCACTTCATGTAAGAAAGATCCGGTGAATCCGGAAACACCCAAGATCACATTCGATTACGGGGATCAGAAAGGCGTTACCGCATTGACCCTCGATGTTACCGCCGAAGGAACGGATGATAAAGGTATCGATATACTCGTAAGCTCAAATTACGAGTGGAAAGTTAAGGAAAGCGATATCGCGGAAGGCATAACCATCAATCCTAAAACGGCGAAGAAAGGTGAAACTACCGTGAATATAAAGGTAGGGGCTTTCGATGAGGGGCGTGAGGTGGCTATAAAGTTCGAACTCGTCAATGAGCTTCCGAGCGCAACCCTTACCGTCAAGCAGGCCAAGAAGGGCGATCCGGGTACCGACAAGGTTCTTTTCATCGAGACTCTTCCCGTATTGGTAGGCCAAAACACCCCCATCGAGGATTATACCGGCTGGGGTAAACTGAGCCCCGCGGGACTGACCCAGACACAGGTTACATACGAGACCAACGGTCTGAACGCGATAAGGAAAAGCAGTCCTCCCAGCGAAGGTTACGGTTTCTCCGGCGGTTCGCTTATTTTCCTGAATGCCGCCGCCAATCCTTCGGGCCCGAAAAATTTCACTATCAAAAATATAAACGTTACGGGTCACAAGCAATTGATCTTCAAACTCGGAGCAGGTATCCTTACGGGCGAATATCCCAACCAGACCACTGTGAATCCGACCAAGACCGAGCTCAAGCTCTATGCCGGTTACAACGGTACGGACTGGGCAGAACTGGATTATACTACCGAAGCCACCAGCAGCAACGGCAATTATAGCGACTGGTATTGGGTATCTTCGGAATTCGCGGTTGCCGACGGCACCACCGAGATATTCGTCAAATTCGTAAGCGACGATAAAGAAGGCCGTTTCGATGACTTCCAGATTATTTCCGGAGGTACGGGCGCCGTTATTCAGCCAGAAGGGGAGCCCTATGAAGAAGTCCATAAATCCATTGCCGAAGTAAGGGCGCACTATAAAGGCGGTGCTACAGCGCCGGTTAACGGATGGTGGCTCGAAGGTGTGGTTGTTTCCGACAAAGCAGGCGCCAACGTACAGGCTTACCAGATCGCAATCGTCGACGGAACCGGTATCAACAGCGGTGTGATGGTCAATTACAAGAGGAACGAAACCAATCCGGCTTTCAACGTGGGCGATAAAGTCAAGGTTATTCTTACAAATGCGACGTACAGTCCTTATTTTGAATTACTGCAGCTCGCCGACGTTCTTGCGGCCGACGTTACGCTGATGAATACCGGCAATGAGGTTACACCCATCACCATTACACCCGCACAACTCGAAACGGGTAATTACGAGTCCATGCTGATAGCTATCGACGACGTGGAAATTATAGACAAGACCTCCGGCCTCAAAATGGACGGAAATATCCCGGTTAAATCGGGGAGCACCGAATTCGTTATGCGTACAGGCAGCTCAGCTACGTTCAAGAATGAAGCCGCTCCTGTCGGTAAAGGTAAACTTATCGGCCTTGGAAGCGTTTATACCGCCGACGGCAACACCGATTATCAGGTTCTCCCGCGTACCATGGCCGACGTTGAGGATATGCAGGACGCGACTGTCAAGCAGTTCGGCGTTAACCCCAACACAGCACAGAGCGTAGGTGCTGCCGCCGGTACACTTACTTTCAACGTTACAGGCAATGTGGCATGGACGGTAACCTCTACCGACAATACCAATTTCGGCGTCGCTCCCGCGAACGGTGACGGGGCAGGCGAAGTTACCCTTACGTACACTGAAAATACAAGTACCGAGAACACCCGCGAGGCTACCATTACCTTCACTACCACCGATACCGGTATTGCCGAAGGCGACAGGGTCATAGAGGTAACCGTTACCCAGGCTAAGGCCAGCGGCGGTGGCGGTATTCCGGCAGGCACGGTACTCTATAAGGAGACATGGGGTTCTTTCGGCAGTCATTCGGGTGTTACGGTAGCGGATTATGATAAATCCGGTACGACTACCTACCAAAGCGGTGATGCCTCTTCGATAAATTACGGCTCCAGTGGAGCCAACGTTAAGGTTTATAATCATCCCGATCCGGGCGCTTCCGGTTATGTGGCTCCGTCGAACGGTTACGAAGGATTCTCCGGAAATTCGATGCTTTTGGTTCCGAAGAGCAGCAGGGGAGAAGTAGTAAAAGTGGAAGGCGTTAAGATTTACGAAGCGACATCGTTAGTATTCAGCATGGGTTCTCGCCAGGCTGCCGACAAGATCACGGTAAAATATACTTTCAACAATGGTGGAACCGGAACGTTCGTGATAGATACTTCCAGCCAGCAGTATGAAAGCTACTGGCAGAAACATACTTTCCAGCCGGTAAACGTTCCTACGGGAGCAACCAGCGTTACACTCGAATTCTCGGCGCAGATGGATAGTAATATCCGAGTTGACGACTTTGAGATCAAAGCGAATTAATCTTTATAAATACTATTGAAGAGGGCCCTCCGAAGAGGGCTCTCTTTTAATCGGCAATTTTTCAGGGAACAGGTTTGTGATGTTAGGTAAAAAGATTTTCCGCTCTATTTTTGGGGCGTTTGTATTCACCTTTCTGGCTTTAGCCGTCTGGTCGTGCGACAAGGGAGGCGATTCATCGAATAAGGTATGGTTCAGGGGAGGTTCGGAGGCCGGTTCTGAAGCCGGGCGACAGGTTATTGAGGTGGTTTCCGATGGACAATGGACGTTGAGCCTCTCTTTTGAAGACACTGCGGCGGGCGAGTGGTGCCGGCTGAACGTATCTTCGGGATACGGTAATGCTGTCGCTTCGATGAGTTACGACGCCAATGAAGGCGGAAGCCGTACCGTCGATCTTACCGCCCGTTTTATGGACGGGGAGCCCATAACGATAACGTTCACCCAGCTCGGGGAAGGCAATCCGGGCGAGATACTGGATGTATATCTGGAATTTCCCGCCCTGCCCGGTAACGGAAATCTGCCCGACAGCCTGCGGCTGGTTACCCATTACGTACCCGGCAACGAAACGATGAGGAATTATTCGATCCTCTACGACGTGGTAAACCATATTCCTTTGTGGGTGGCGTATCCTATGCACGATATTTATGTGAGGAGGGATGTCGGAAGAACCGATGCGTGGCAGTTTGATCCTATAATAAGCGCTGACCTGCAGCCAAATCTGGGTACTAATTCCAGCGGTATGGGGAACGGATATTCCCGCGGGCATATGATACCTTCAGCTTCCAGGTACCTGCGCTGGGGCGGTAGCGATGTGGTGAGCACGAATGAACAAACCTTCTTTTATACGAATATGACGCCCCAGGACGGCGATTTCAACGGCGGATTGTGGGCCACGATGGAGAATTACGTCCGCGGTTGGCGCGGTAGCAATTCAGATACCTTGTACGTCGTTACGGGCGCGGTTTTAAAAACTGTTAACGGTAATGAGAATATCAGGTACGTCGAAAGCAGGCATGACCGGGGCAAGAAAATCGCCGTGCCTAATTATTATTACAAAGCTCTTCTCAAACGTTCGGTCAGCGGCGACGAAGTAAAATACAAGGGAGTGGCTTTCTGGTTCGACCATAAGGCCTACGACCGCTCCACGGTGGACTGGAACGCCGATGCGATAACGATCAGGCAGCTCGAAAACCGTACGGGCATCGACTTTTTTTCCGGTCTCGACGGGCAGGTACAGCAGACTGTCGAAGTCCAGCGTAATCCGACCGATTGGGGGTTCCGTGCCAATTAGCTTTTATTATATTATAGAGGCATGGCCGTCTGTGAAATCAATCAAAAAAATCTGTCTCTGTTATTGCACCTTTTCGGAATAAATACATACCTTTACGAACTTATTTTACTCGCCTCCTTCCGGGAGTGAACCAGAACCTTAACAACAGGCCGCAAGGCCGTAAAAAACTAATATAAAATGAAAAACATCGTATTGAAATTGGTGGCTTTCGCCGCCGTAGTTTTAGCCTTTACAGGTTGTACAGGCGGGGAACTTCCCAGTAATTACTACATGAACGTAACTCCCAACACAAACCAGAGCGTAGCGGCTTCGACCACTGCCGTTAACTTTACGGTAAGCGCTAACGTCGTATGGGAAGTATACGTGGACGGTGATCTCAAGCATACCGGAACGGCAGGTGACAACCTGACCTACCAGTTGACCATGCCGGCCAACGAAAGCCTGACCGACGCTGTCGTTTACAATGTAGTATTCAAAAGCGCCGACCTCGCTTACAACAGGACTATCCCCGTAACCGTTACCCAGAGGGCCGCTATCGACCCGAGCCAGCCTTACCTCGAAGTAAGCCCGGACGCCGACCAGAATGTAGACGCAACCACGACTTCTTTCGTGTTCACAGTTGAGGCGAACGTTTCTTGGACGGTAAAGGTAGACGGCACCCAGCAGGATTCAGGCAGCGCCGACAAGAGCGTTACCGTTACTTTCCCGGTTAACGAAAGCACAACCAACACGGCTGTTCGCGTAGTGACTTTCGAAAGCGCAGACCCGTCGTTCATCCATACCGTTACCGTTAATATCACACAGGCTGCGGCTACTCCGGTAGGCCCTACCAATATGGTGGCCAACCCCAGTTTCGAGGCTGTTACCGGAGGTGAACCCGATTCATGGACACGTGCAGGTAATACTTCTTCTTGGGAATTGGTGACGACAGGCGCAAAAGATGGGAACAACGCTATTAAGATCATTGGTTCTTCCGGCGACAGGTGTGATATGAAACAGGCTGTTACAGGCATTACTGCAGGCAAGACCTATGAGGTATCTTTCTGGTATAAAGATAACACGCAAGGGGCGACTAATCAGGGGGTAAGGATTTGGGCAGCATTTACGGGTTCCGATGGTAAGAACATTACCCCGGCTGATGTACTGCTTCAGCCCGCCGAGACTCTTGCTCCGGTTACTTCATGGACCGAATACAAAGTGAATGTTGTTGCTCCCGCAGGTGCAGAAGGCTTTAATTTCGAGATTCGTGCCACAAAGAACAACAGTGGTATTATAGACCTCTGCAGTATAACTGAAAAATAACAGTACGAAGTCAATTAATATAAAAGAGCCTCCCGGGGAGGCTCTTTTATATTTTAGCGAAGTTCATAATACTAATAATACATTTTATTAATATTAATTATGTATAAAGTGTAATAGTAAAATTAGTTCGGAAAATAGTATTTTTCGAAAAGTATTTTTTATATTTGTAATCCCCTTATTTGCAAGTGCTAGCGAAGAGCAGCAGAAGGGGAACCAAAACCTTAACGAAAATACTATCCGGAAATGAAGAACATCACATGCAACCTGGCTGCGCTTGCGGCCGTACTTTTGTCCCTCGCGGGCTGCCGTGACGGGGAACTCCCCAATAATTTTTACCTTAACGTCGCCCCGAATACCGCACAGAGCGTAGTGGCGGCGGCCACTTCGTTCAATTTTATAGTCGGCACCAACGTCGCGTGGGAAGTCTACGTCAATGGCGACCTCAAGCATAGCGGTACCCCCGGCGAGAACCAGACCTGGCAGCTTACGATGCCGGCGAACGAAAGCACCGCCGATGCAGTGGTTTACAGCGTTCTGTTCAAGAGCGCCGACCTTGCCTACGAAATGGAGATAACCGTACGTATAATCCAGGCCGAGGCTGCAGAGGCGCCGTATCTCAGAGTTGATCCCTCCACCGACCAGAATGTCGGAGCGGATGTGACTTCCTTTGATTTCGCTGTCGGGGCTAACGTATCGTGGATAGTAAAGGTCGACGGCCAGCAGCAGGATTCGGGCGTCGGGGACAAAGCCGTTACGGTGACTTTCCCGGCTAACGAGGATACTTCCGCCCCGGCGACCCGTACAGTCGTTTTCGAGAGCGCCGACCCCGCCTACGAAATGGAGATAACCGTACGTATTATCCAGGCCGGGGCCGCGGAGGTGCCGTACCTCAGGGTCGACCCCTCCTCCGACCAGAACGTGGGCGCGGATGTGACCTCTTTTGAGTTCGCTGTCGGGGCTAACGTATCGTGGACAGTAAAAGTGGACGGAGGGCAGCAGGATTCGGGCAGCGGCGACAAGAGCGTCACCGTTACTTTCCCGGCTAACGAGGATACTTCCGCCCCGGCGACCCGTACAGTCGTTTTCGAAAGCGCCGACCCCGCCTA
>CAKUKW010000090.1 GCA_934663885.1 uncultured Tidjanibacter sp. | reverse complement strand
CCTGTGTGCATTATTCCAAAAAACATTAAATAAGGAACTTTTTGTTAATTAAATATTGAAAATTAATATTTAATTAATATTATTAAAGGTTTTTTCAGAGCGCTTCCGAAGCGCTCCTATACGTCATTTTTGTAAAAAAAGACATTATTTGACAAAAAAAATGTTAAAAGGTCTGATTTTTGTCAAATGATGACTCGACGCAGTATTTCAAAATCAAAATATTATCTTATTTTTGTAAAATCAGAAAACCAACTCATAATAATTCTGTCATATTGTACCAGTAATACTTAGATAGTATTACGTAATGTTTGCGATTAACCTTTTATACTATAGAAGAGGTGTATCATAATCATGTATATAGGATTATTGTGCATTTTTGATACATATTTGGCATAATATGCCGCATGGGAGTTAATTTGAGAACATATTTACTTGAAATGACATGAAAAAACTGTTAGTTTTTTTCGTATTCATGGCTATTGCCGGTGCAAATGTTTATGGGCAGGATATAGCGGTGAAGACTAATCTTTTTTACGGAGCTTCCACTTTGACTCCTAATATCGCAGTGGAGTTCGCGCTTGCCCCTAATATGACGATAGATTTCTCCGGAGGATACAATCCATGGAACTGGCGGGGAACGGCCGAGAGCAACAAAAAGGCCGTCCACTATATGATCCAACCCGAATACCGTTATTGGTTCACCGGTAAATTTAACGGGCATTTTATAGGCGGGCATATTTTATTTTCCCAATACAACGTCGGCGGCCATAACCTTCCCCTGTTTTTCGGCAAAGGGTCGAACGATTACCGGCATGAAGGATGGATGGCGGGCGCCGGCATATCTTATGGCTATCAATTCATCCTGTCGGATCACTGGTCGATAGAAGCCAATGTCGGGGTGGGATACGCGAGGATGAAGTACGACAGGTACGACTGCATACTCTGCGGCGATAAACTCGAAGGGGAAAAAATAGCGAAGAATTATTTCGGCCCAACCAAAGCTGGGATATCTGTCATATATATTATTAGATAGGAATTTAAATCAATTTTAATAATCATTTTATTCATTAACCTCATTAATCATTATCAGTATGAAATTATTTAAAATTTTTGCATCTGCTCTTGCTGTGACCATGATCTTCTCATGTGTTAACGACAAGGTAGACAAGCCTGAAGGTGACAGCACTATCGTGCTTAAAGTTTCGACCATGTTTGGCTCGAGGGCCAACGTGGACGAAGTGGCTACAGGCTATGAAACACCCATTAACTCTGGTTACGTATTCTTTGTATCGGGTACTGAAGTAACTTCTGCCGGTGCGATCAATTCTTCCGAAATTGTCAGCGACGAAGGACAGAAATTCACCATTGACAACCAGGCGACAGATATCTATGTATTCGGCAACACCCCTACCGGATTCGACGGTGCTACCTATGTAGGCGGTACGCTCGCGGACCTTCTTGCCGTTGCGTTCAATGTCTCCACGCAGAATGCCTCGACTACCGGAAACGGACTGGGAGAAATCTTTATGTACGGCACAGCCCCTATCGATTACAGTAATAAGGTAACTGTCGGAACTATCGTGGACGCTATCCAGGTGGAAATCGCCCTCATTCCCTCCGTTGCGCGCCTTGAGTTCGAAGGTATCGGCCTCAAAACAGCAACTGTTATAACGGGCTATACTATCGCAGGTATTTATCTCGACTATTTCTATCCGCAGTTCACCGCTGCAGGTACAGCTGCCGGAACGATGCTTATGTCCGCTACCGCTGACGATATTACCGGAAGGACCGGTTATGACTGGGCGAAGGAAATGAGTTCGGAAGTCGTTTTGACTCCCGATCCCGGAAATCCGGACATGATAGCGGGCAGTGGTAAGGTATGGGCTTACCAGGTTGCTCCCGGCGCGACTCCGCGTATAATTATCCGTGTTACGGATGTAAAGTATAAACCCAACGTTTCCGATCCCGAGGAAACCCTGGACGGTGACCGTTTCATAACCGTAGCCGGCTGGAACAATGATTCGGGCAGCCTGATTGGGGCTTTCGTGAAAGGGAATGTTTATCATGCCGAGAACATCCTTTTCGACATCGACGACCTTAAGCGTAATCCGAACCCGGGCGAAATCGACCTTTACGTGAAGGTTACTTCCACTCCTTGGAATATCACCTGGTTACTCCGGTAATTTAGTAAAAAGCTATAAAGGGAAAGATGGAGTAAGCTCCTCCATCTTTCCCTTACAAAATCCCCAGAGCTGTTTTTAACAATTTTATATTTCGAGCCATGTTAAAGAAACTGAAATTACTGCCGTTGATCATAACCGTACTGATGATGGGCGGCTGCATAAAGGAAGACCTCTCCAAGTGTGATCCGGGGGTAACCGTACAGTTTGGATATACCATGCATAATTACGAGGGTGATCTTTTCGGCTCGGAGGTTCGCAACGTAACGATTTATGTCTTCGGAGAGGACGGTACTTACCTTATGAGCCATACCCCTGAAAAGTATGGTGAGGACAACAGTACGACAATATCCCTGAAAGGGGGCCAGGAATATACCCTCATAGCGTGGGGTGGCGATATGTCAGCTTACACGATTGGAAGGAGGAATGCGGACGGCAGCGTCTCGGCCGGAATGAAAAAAGGCGAAACGGCGTTGGATGACTTTGCAGTGGCGCTTAATGAAGGGGCCCAGGGTAGCGCAACCCCGCCATCACCCCTGTTTTACGGAAAGGCATCCGTAACTCCGGATCCGGCAGATCCGGTTACGGTGAAGGTAAGCCTTATAAAAGATACGTCGGTTATCAGGTTCATTATTACCGACGTCACGGAAGAAGGCCCTGCGGCAGCGCTTACAGCCGAAGGCCTTTATGAAATATACTGTATCGGTGAGAATACGGTATTAAACTCAGAAAATAATATAGCGGACGACTCTCCGCGTTTACGATATAACCCTTCGAGGAGGGCTGCCGAAGGAAAAGTATATGAAGCCGATATAGATATGATGAGGCTCGTGCAGGGTGACGACACTTTGACGGCCGTCGTCAGGGACAATGAAACCGGCGTTTATTACCTGAACAGGAACCTTGTAGAACTCTTGCAGGAAAAACCCGCATACAACACTCAGGCAGGGCTAGATAAGGAAGATCTTTTCATCATAGAAATGGATATAAACAGGGACTATCCCGGTGGTGACGGTATTTATGTGGTTATAAAAATTAACGGCTGGGTTATTAATCCCATCGAGCCAGGATTATAATATAAGGCTTTATGAAAAACAGTATATATAAATGTTACTTTACGGCTTTCGCCCTCCTCACGCTGCTCCTGTGCGGATGTATCAGGGAAGGCGGTGATAACAAGTCTGGGAAAAAAGAGCTCGTCAAGGTAAGGGTGGATATACCGAACCTGGGATCTTCTTGGTCCGATACGCGTGCTGACGAACCCGAGATCAAGCCTGACGGAATAGACGAAGTTTATATGATCGTTTTTGATACCGACGGCAATGTCGTGAGGCGCCATACCTTCACGAATGATCCCGACGGAACGGTGGAGATTCCCGGCGGCAGCGATGTCGTCTCGGTGGAGCATGAAATCGAACTGTTGTCAGAGAGCGTATACGACTTTTTCTTCGCTGCCAATATGGACGGATATTACTCCGCCCTGGATCAGGTACAGACGGTTCAGGATCTGAAGACCATACAGATATCCAAAATATCACCTGCTTCCGACCCTTCCTCGACAGTTCCCGAATATCCGGAAGGTGAACTGAATTACGAAAAGTGGTTAAATCCTTTTCCCAGAACTACTTATGTCAGTGGCGTGTGGGTGATAGAGGATCCGGTAGGCTCGGGATACGGGAAGGTAAGTTACGACGGCAATAACCTTGAATCTTCTTTCGAAGTGTTTGTCGACAGGATAGCCCCGAAGATAAACCTTTCCATACGTAAAATGACAGGCGACAAGCCCGGTACTTACCCCGAGGACAGGATCTATATAACCGACCTGCGGGTTCTGCGGGTTCCCAATTTTGCTTATATGATTTCCTCCCCTTATACCGGTTCGGCGTTTAATACCATGGTATGGTACGAATGGGTGGCTAATCCCGGACTTCCTAATGAAGGCAAGGAGGACAACGACTATTTTACTGAGAATAACAACGGTAATGTCGGAGGAACCGGTATCTATACCTACAATCCTCCGGGAGGGGGTGATACCCAGTATTACACGAGGTCCAACAGGGTGGACGTTGTTATTCCGGAGTACATAATGGCTGATAACACTATCGAACAGAACGCGATAGTGCTTGAGATGCGTGGCGATTACGAGCAATGGGTTCCCGACGGACAGGGCGGGGGTGAATATGCACCCGCATTCGAAGACGTGTGGACTTTATTGCCCCTCTATACGGGTGAAAACTCGGGCGGAACCAAAGTTTATGATTTCAAACGTAACAATGAATACCACTTCCTTATAACGATTACGGGCGTGGCGAATTACGAATTCCAACCGAACGTAACACTCGTGGTTTCAGGCTGGGACAATGAGAACGATCCCAATTACAACGGGGGCAACGAAAATGTTTCCCTTTCGGGTAACTGGACCTTCGGCAACGGTTCTGACACGAGTGATATATATGTAAATGCTAACAGCTATGTGGAGTATACGTTTTCATTCTCGCGTACGGGAAGCGACAATGCTAAAGTAAACTGGCGGGCCGCGCTTAGCAATCCCGTGGATTTCAATCTGCTTACGACAGGCGGCGCCCTTACAGGCGGTTGGGCTTCTCCCGGCGACGTGATAAAAGTGAGGGTGGCTCCTACGGCAGCCTCGAGCGAAGCGAATATGACTAAATTGTATATAAACATTGGCGACGGCAACGGTGGAACCATAAAGCTGGCGCTGGATCCGTCCGACAGGTATGTTATACATCAAAATCCGCAATAAAGATGAAAAAGGTAGTATATTTAACCGTAATAGCGTTTTTGATGGCGTCGTGCATATCGGAGCCTTATCACAGAGGTAACGGTAATTGCCCCGACGGCGATTCGAACGTTCTGACATTTACGTTACAGGGCGGAAACCACGATGCGGCTTTGGTATCCAGGGCTACCCCGACACGAAGCGTAATACCGGGCGACGATACGTATAATGAAAATGTGCTCGACCAGTCCGACATACACATATTCTTTTACGATGCGAACACTTCAGGTAATCCCGTGATATTTTATCCATTGCCGGAAAGGTTCACTATAACCGAAGACGGCCTTAATCCGGGTTCATATAATGTCAGTATCAAACTCAAGCCCGATGCGTCGGAGTTTACGGACTTCGATCCCGAGAAACTTCTTAGCCGCAATATATTGCTTTACGTCGTGGTAAACAGCGGCAAAAGGAGGGCCGATTTTTCGAGCGACCCGGCTGATGAGGAGGTTGCCAACTCACTGATGAGCATTCGGGAAATGGTTATCGAAGCGGATTTCAACGAAATACAGTCCGGCAGGATTACAGTTCAGGATAAATTTATTATGGACTCCTATCAGGCCGTGTATATAGCAGGCTGGAATAATGTCGCCGTGATGCCTCTTAAACGCGCTGCAGCCAAAGTTGAGGTGGGTCTTTATAATGCCACGGCTGCCGGTTATACAGCCCTTTCTGCGCGTGTTAAGCTCGTAAATTACCTTAATAAAACCACTCTGGGCGATGTTAATGTCGTGCCCCTGCTTTCAGAGGGCGATTACCTTACGAGTGATTATATTCCCATACCGGAATTGAATTCCTCCGACGGAACCCCTTCGACGATAAATTATGCAGAGCCTTTATACTCTTATCCGAGCGACTGGTCGGACGATTCGGACAAGGCTGCGTTCCTCCTGCTTGAAGTTATGTGGTATGAATCCTCTTCGTCGTCTTCCGCGGCGAGCCCGTATTACTACAAGATTCCGATAAGTTATATTCCCTCGGATGTTATGGGAGGAGCTGCCTTCCGCGACAAGATGCTCAGGAATTATATATACCGTTTCTATGCGAATATAACAGGTCTCGGCGGTACGGATCCTACGGTTCCGGTAGAGCTTAACGCCAATGTGGATATCATAGGATGGGACGATAACGATGTGGAAATTGCAATACAGAAATTCGACTGGCTTTTCGTAGAGCAGCAGAATATTACCATATATCCTGTTACGGGGCAGCCTATTCAGGAATACCTGATACCTTACAAGTCAAACACGCCGCTCGTTTTCGAAACACTTGGGACCCCGGGTGTCCCGGAAGCTTCCTATCCCGATTACAGGGGTAACTCGGCCGGTAATCCAAGTTATTACGACGTAGTGGATTATCCTGATAATCCGGTGGATAACGCCATTACGCAATATCCGTATGTCGATCCCAATTACGTAATAGGCACCCAACGGTATATACGTGTAAAATCCCGTACCCCGGTAAATTATGTGCCTAAGACGATAACTTTCAAGGTAAAGAATGAAGCGGAGCTGTATGCCACGGTAACCCTTACGCACTATCCGGCTATTTATGTCACCGCAGAGTCTTCCACAAATACTTCCAGCGGCAGTAAGTTCCTTTTCACTATTTCTACGATAGCGCTTACCGGTACCGAGTATTTCGATTGGAATTGGAAAAACTCGACCACTGCATTAAGGAACAAACTGTATACTATCGGTGATCCGAAACTCGATTCTTCGGGTGCTTCATACCAGGATAATGCCGAGAGCGCTTGGGTCGTTTCCCCAAAGTTCGTAGTGCAGTCGCAAAGCGGATACCCAGGTACCATGAGCAGGAGTAATGCGGTTAACAGGTGCAACAATACTTACAGCGAATCCACCCGGGAAGGCTCGAATTATGCCTCCGGTACCTGGAGACTGCCTACTATGGCCGAACTGTATTTGGTGTCAAAGCTCCAGAACGACAATAATAGCGCTATCCAGAATGCGCTTGCCCCCGCTACTTTAGCCAGAAGGGCGTGGACGGCCGGGCATTACCTGCTTACAGGTGGATATAGCAGCGGCGGTACCGTATATAATATGGCTAACGGCGATTGGAACTCCAGCCTCTACGGGGATGGTTGGAGCGGGAATAATAATCTTTCAAACCACGTTGCGGTATGTGTTAGGGACATATACAGGTAATTGTTAGCGAGTAAAAGAATATTTAACATAAGAGCCTTATGAAAAAAATACTATATGTTTCCTTGCTTCTCTTGACGTTGTCATCCTGTATCGGAGATGATAATGGCAATAAAAATATTGGCAGCGGGGAATTTACATTTTTGGTAAATATACCCGATGCGCGGTCAATTACCCGTTCGGCGTGGGTTGCTGACGACCTGTCCATAAACCAGATCATCGACAATATGTATGTATTGGTTTTCGATGAGAACGGTTTTATTTCCCGTCACAAGACATCCCAGGGGGCCAGCCCAAGTCAGTTCAAGGTTACTTTGCCCACATCAAACGCTCCGAGGGTGCTTCATTTCGTGTGTAACTACGACTGGACGGGCTTTTCAGATGAAGACGCCATGCACCAAAGCGAAGCTATGGTAATTGCGAACATGACCGTATCGTATCCTGCTATAACATATTGGGAGCGTAGAGTAATGCCGTTCGGGATAAGCGGCTCGACTCTCGATCCTGTCACATTGATACGTAACGTTGCCAAGATATCGGTTATCAATAACTCTCTGGCGGCTGCGCAGGCTGATAGCGATATTACAAGCTACCTGACGGACGTACAGTATGCCATTGGGAATTATTACAATAAAGGAACCGTCGCTCCTTTCAACAGGACTACCGGAGCATTCGATACGGATGTCCTAATGGAAGCTGCCGGAGCTACCATTACCGGTATAGAC
>CAKUKW010000089.1 GCA_934663885.1 uncultured Tidjanibacter sp. | reverse complement strand
TTACCGTATCGCGTGGTGATATCATAAGATATATGTTCCCCGTAAAGGGCACTCCGTGTTCGGACGACGACACTTCCTCCGGCGAAAGTCCCACAGGGGAAACCCGCGCGGAAGAGCCCTGCTTCCAAGTTCCGGATACTTTCTGGATAGACTACAGCTACTGGAAGAGCGACCCGTATTATGATGAAAACGGAGGAAGTACCGGCACGCTGGTTGTCGGCTCGCGCCAAGTAACTATTTATAGGAACGACTGCCCTCCGTCGGGCGGCGGGAGTGTAGGCGGCGATACCGATCCGGGCACAGGCGGGGGAGGAGGCCCGGGCGGCGACAATGACAGGGAAAGATGCCCGATATGCCAGACGTACGGAAATTGCGCCTGCTGCGTGGAATGTCAAACGAACCATTGCTACTGTCGTTTATGCCACAGGGAAGCATGCACCTGCTGCTATGAATGCTATCATATTAAAGAAGAGTGTACATGCTGCACCGTCTGCCACAAAAAAGTCTGCGAATGCAAAGTTTCTGAAGACCCGTGTGAGAATTTTAGAAGCAAACTTAAGAGCCCTGAATTTATGGGTAAACTCCATGCGCTCAGAAGTAGGACGAGTTCCGGTAATTATAGGGAATATGGCTACAAGTTCAAGCTGGGGCCCAATGGCGGTTATATATTTTCAAATGAAATACAAGGCTCAAATACTGACCAGACCATAGACTTTTCAGGGGGATTCGTTCCCGGAGATTTATATTTTGATGGGTTCATTCACTCTCATTATCCCGGATGCGGAAACATCTTCTCTTTCGGGGATCTTTTTACAATGGCGCAAGCGCGGCTGTGCGCCCGAAATTTTAGTACATTTACATTCGGTCTGGTAACTCCCTACGGTTTCTATTTCCTTTCAATTGACGATTGGCAGCAATATCTCCAGTTTGTAGGAAATTGCATGTATTGGGATAATAATTCCAATCAATGGGTATTTACTGAATTCGGAATGTCAATGCAAGATTTATTTTTGCGTAGCGGATTAAATACGTCCACACCACAAACTGATGCTGAATTACTTTTTGCACGATTCATTAATGAAAACAATATAGGATTAAAATTACTGAAGTATAATTCCAGCTATAACCGTTTCGAAGGCATATTGTATAACCCTGCCACAGGAGAAACCTATATAGACTGGTGCCCTCAACAATAAATTATAATTAATAACTTAAAATTATGAAACCTATTCTAATATCACTGATAATTACTGTATTATCATTTACAACATCTAATTATCTTAACGGCCAGCAGAGAACTTCCCTGAAAGCTTCTTCTAATAATTATCTCGGCACATGGGTAGCGAAAGACGGTAATAAATCATATACATTAGAATTCATAAAAGAAGATTTATATTTCAAGGAAAATAATACAATCGTAGAATATATTTTAGGAAAGATTACATATCAGGAAAAAGGAATTATTGTAAAAGAATCAAAATATGATAGATTAAATTCTATTATCTATGGTCATGTGAGTGATGATAATAATATGGCCTTGATATTCAGAGACGAGGGTAGGAAAGTATGGCAAAGCTTTACTTTCGCGATAGACGATAACGAACCGACGAAAGCGGTATGGAAGTTCGGAGATAAAAAAGGTGGATGGCTCAAAGCAGGATGGAATGAAGAAAATGAACCCGATATCCCGGACGGGTTGACCTTTACCAAGATCAAATAGGCTCAAGTCCTATGGCCGGATAATCATCCGACACAATAAAGGCGGGAAAATTTCCCGCCTTTATTGTTTTTAAAAATACCTTATCAGGTGTTCATCGCGCCGTCCACCTGGATAACCTGTCCGCTTACGTAGGCCGAGAGGTCACTGGCCAGAAATACACAAACGTTGGCTACATCCTCCGTAGTACCTCCGCGACGCAGGGGTATCCTCTTGTTCCAGTCCTCCTTGACGCTGTCTGGTAGCTGTTCTGTCATTTCCGTGATAATGAATCCGGGTGCTACGGCGTTGGCGCGTATCCCGCGGGGACCCATTTCGAGGGCAATGGATTTCGCCAATCCAATCATACCCGCCTTGGAAGCAGAATAGTTGGACTGCCCTGCATTGCCGTGTACGCCCACCACGGAAGACATATTGATAATACTGCCGCCCCTCTGGCGCATCATTACCGGCGTAACGGCGTGGATAAAGTTGAATGCGGATTTGAGGTTCACGGTAATGACCGTGTCCCACTGCCTCTCGTCCATCTTGAGCATCAGCCCGTCGCGGGTGATGCCGGCGTTGTTCACCAGAATATCTATACGTCCGAAGTCTTTCATTATCTCGTCGACGACTTTATGGGTGTCTTCATAGTCGGCGGCGTTGGAAGCGTATCCTTTTGCGCGGACGCCCATAGCCGCTAATTCCTTTTCGGTATTCTTGGCGTTGTCGTCTATTGCAAGGTCTGTAAACGCCACATCGGCTCCCTCGGCGGCGAACCTTAGGGCGATAGCTTTCCCTATTCCCCGCGCGGCGCCTGTGACCACCGCTACTTTTCCTTCAAGTAATTTCATAATTTTTTATATATATTTGGATTAATTACACAATAATGCGCACAATCTCCCAAGGTTAACAACGGCAAATGTAACATTTTTTTCAATCATCCGTCATTATCCATAGAAACACCATAGTGGCAATTACGAACTAACCAATAAAACTACCATTAAGCCATGAAAAAAAACGTACTTCTTTTAGCCCTCGTACTAGCCCTCCTGCCGGTCTTGTGCCGTGCGCAGAATTATATCGTACCGACCACCCAGGGAACAGTTCTCGAATACGCGTCTTTCGACAACGACGGGAATATTACCGACAGGGTGTTCAAAACAGTAGAAAAGGTAAGCCAGGTACGGGAGGGTACGGAAGTTATCCTAAGGACCGAGATACTTGACAAGAACGGCAATCCCGATACGGACTATGCCGTGATGCGCGAAACCATAATTATCGCCCCTGACAGGATAGTGAAACTCAAGGAAGGCACGGCCGACTTTTTCAAGGAGATGGTTTTTAAAAGTACCGAAGGTCAGTTCAGCAAAGAACAAATGGATCAAATAGATATACTCATAGAAGGCGACGATATGGTCTATCCCGTTTCGCCCAAAAACGGAGAAAAACTGAAGAACACATCGGTCACAATGCGTATGGAATTCCGGAACGCCAAAGAAAAGGAAAAATCCATCAAACTTATGACGATGAACAGCAGCGGCACTATTGAGGGAAAAGAGCGCATTTCTACCGAAGCCGGAACGTTCGAATGTTACAAGATATCGAAAACCGTTAAGATTAAGGTGATGATGGGGGTGATATCGGAGACCGAACGCATGATAACATGGTATGCCCCGGGCGTCGGGGAAGTTATGAGCCAGGAGGTAACAAAAAAGGGGAAAGTGGAAAGTACGACAAAACTGGTATCGGTAAAAGTCCATTAAAATTTAAAAATCTGTTTATTTCATGCATATAGCTAAAAAACGGAGTGCCTTTGCGGCACTCCGTTTTATATTAGAGAACATGTTAGATTATTTTGCAGCAGGTGCTTTTATTGTATTCACAACCACAACGTAGGCAGCCTTAAAGCCGGCAACCACCCAAACCAGCCATTCGTAGTTATACACATAAAATCTAAAAAACAAATAAGATCAGATGTCTTTTTGACATAAAACATTAAGTATTACTAAAGGCCGTAAAATACTACGCGTATCTCCCCTGACAGTCTCACATGACGGATCAGGCGGAAATATCATCACCTGAGACATTTTCCGCCTTTTTAAATCTTCAAGGCGGGATTTGTTTTATCGGCAAAAACCCTCTACTTTTACACACCGAAACAAGGCCAAAATAAGACCAAAACAATTACAAATAAATTATAACATAATGAAAAAAGACACTCAGGTATTCGACCTTATCCACCAGGAGAAGGAGCGCCAGTTGCACGGCATCGAGCTTATCGCATCGGAAAACTTCGTTAGCGACCAGGTCATGGAAGCGATGGGATCCGTACTCACGAATAAATACGCCGAAGGCTACCCCGGAGCGCGTTACTACGGCGGCTGCCAGGTGGTCGACCAGGTGGAACAGCTCGCCATCGACCGCCTTTGCAAACTCTATGGCGCGGAATATGCCAACGTGCAGCCCCACTCGGGCGCGCAGGCAAACATGGCCGTTTTCATGGCCGTACTCAAACCGGGAGATACCTTCATGGGCCTCGACCTCGCTCATGGCGGTCACCTTTCGCACGGCTCGCCTGTGAACGTATCGGGTATCCTCTACAACCCGGTAGGCTACCAGGTAAGCGAAGAGACCGGCTACATCGACTACGACGCGATGGAAAAGCTGGCGATGGAGCACAAACCCAAAATGATCGTCGGCGGCGCTTCGGCCTACAGCCGCGAGTGGGATTACAAGCGCATGCGAGAAATAGCCGACAAGGTTGGGGCCATCTTCCTCGTGGATATGGCTCACACCGCAGGGCTTATAGCCGCGGGCCTTCTCGATAATCCCGTAAAATATGCCCACATAGTAACCTCCACTACGCACAAGACCCTCCGCGGCCCCCGCGGCGGTATCATCGTTATGGGCAAGGATTTCCCGAACCCGTGGGGCATAACCACTCCTAAGGGCGAAATAAAGATGATGTCGGCTGTACTCAACTCTTCGGTATTCCCCGGCGTTCAGGGCGGCCCGCTCGAGCACGTTATCGCGGCAAAAGCCGTCGCTTTCGGCGAAGCCCTGGAGCCTTCATACAAGGAGTACCAGAGCCAGGTTAAGAAGAACGCGGCTGCCCTCGCCAAAGCGTTCCTGAAATATGGCTACCAGATAGCTTCGGGAGGCACCGACAACCACCTTATGCTCATTGACCTCCGTTCGAAATTCCCCGACCTGTCGGGCAAGAAAGCCGAGCGCGTACTGGTCGAGGCGGACATTACCACCAACAAGAACATGGTTCCGTTCGACAGCCGCTCGCCGTTCCTTACATCGGGTATCCGCATCGGGGCTCCGGCCATTACCACGCGCGGCCTCAAGGAAGACAGCATGGAGGCTATAGTGGCGCTTATCGACAGAGTGCTTTCCGATCCGGATAACGAGCAGAACATTGCCGCCGTCCGCAAGGAAGTGAACGCGATGATGGAGAAATACCCGCTCTTCGCGTGGTAGGCGAATAACTAAATCGACAGCTGAAGGTTGCCTTAAGGCAGCCTTCAGTTAACTTAAAACTATAGTTTATGAAAAAATTCCTTATTATATACGTTACCCTGGCGGGCCTCTTACTCTGTTCCTGCTCTAAAAGCTATGACGAGAAACTTACGGGAACGTGCTGGGAGAATCAGGACGAATCCATTGCGTATAAATATAGGATGGTTTGCTTCGGTGTAGAGGGAAGTGCTTCTTACAGCTACCAATTGGCAGGCGGTAAATATGAACGCTATGAGCTGCAATACACTTATAACGAACCGAATGTCAAAATCACCTTCCCGGACGGAAGCAGGTTCGGGAACGGGTATATCGAAGGCGCCATATTGCATATTACCGACGGCGGCTGGGAGGGAACTTATAAAAAAACCAAATAACGCTTCGGAGGTATAAAAAGTTGCAATATTACCCAAGTCAATAGTGTAGGAAATAAAAAGATCGATTATTATAGTTACGGTCTTTTTTCATTTCCGCCGTTTCGGATTCTCCGGGAACCATCCTTTCGCGACACGCTCCTTCTGTTCGAAAAGCTCCTTAATAGTCCAGAACGAAGAGAAGGCGAACACACCCAGCAATGAAGACCAGAAAACGTCTGCTATCATTACCGAAGCCACCACGCCCGCTATCCCGGCCAGCAGAAATACCCACCAGCAGCGTGTTCCGCAATAGTATTCCGCTTTTATACAGATAGGATGGAAAACGCCTATTATTAGAAAAGTCATTATACCTATGGCCAGTCCGGTAAGGTGGTATTGTGTCAAAAATTCTGTCATATCGCCGTATAGTTACCGTATTCGTGGACAAATGTAAAAGTTTTAAAATAACTTTGCGGCAAAACTTACATACAGGAATGACCCCGAAAGAAAAAAATACCTACATATATGTATCGGCCGGAATGCTGGTAGCCGCGGCACTCGTGCTGTTCTTCATACTCCGCAGGCCAGCGGTCAAAGAAACCGACATCCCCGTAACAGCCACCGAAGAGACCAGGCGCCTCACACTCGTTTTCGCGGGCGACCTCATGCAGCATGAACCGCAGGTCGAGGCGGCAAGAGAGCCCGGCGGCACATTCGACTACACAGGTTGTTTTCAACATATCGCTCCCGTTTTCCATGAGTCAGACGTGGTTATTGCCAACCTCGAAACCACACTATCGGGAGAAGGGCCTTACACCGGCTATCCGATGTTCCGTTCACCCGCGCAGCTTGCCGGCGCGATGAAAACCGCCGGTATCGACGTCGCGCTGATGGCCAACAACCATATCTGCGACAAGGGGGGCAAAGGAATCGGCAATACTGTAGAAGCGGTGGAAAAAGCGGGCCTGCTCTACACGGGAGCGTTTGCCGACAGTGCGGGATACGCGGCGAACCATCCGCTTAGCATTGAAAAAGAAGGGTTTAAAATATCACTGCTGAACTATACATACGGCACTAACGGACTTCCCGTTCCCGAAGGCAGGATAGTGAACCTGATGGATACGGTCGTCATCGCCCGCGACCTTGCGGCGATAGCTCACGCGGAAAACCACATTGTGATTGCCTGCCTGCACTGGGGGATAGAATACCAGACGACCGGGAACAAAGAGCAGGAATCTATGGCAGGATGGCTCCATGAGCGGGGCGTGGACATCATAATCGGCGGCCACCCGCACGTGATACAACCCGCCCAGACAGTTATGGACACCACCGGAATAGTAAAATACATAACGGCGTATTCGCTGGGTAACTTTGTTTCCAACCAGACCCGGCCCGGAACCGACGGTGGTATGGTGGTCAGGGTTACGCTGGAAAAAGACGGTGACGGCCCCACACGGATAATCGTTCCCGATAATTTCTATGTATGGACGCACCGCCCCGTTATCGACGGAAAGAGGCGTTACACTATAATCCCCTCTTTCATGGCCGATTCGCTGCTCGCGGAAGATACCGCAGCGCTGGCGAAATATGAAAGTTTCGCAGCTTTGGCGCGTAAGACAATAGCCAGTAGCGGCTTTAATGAGATAACACAAGGGGTTTATTTCAAGGAATTATAATCTCGAATAAGCCGGGAAAGTTATAAATACATTCCCATCCGCACCATATCCCTGCACTCGACGCCGTTCTCGGAGAAAGGTTCGGGACAGTGCCGCACAAAGAAATCCCTGTCTATCCATTCCATCCGGAACCCGCACTTCTGGTACAGCATAAGCTGTGTGGCGCCCGGTGCCCCGGTTCCGACCTCTATCTTGACATAACCTAATTGCCGCGCGGTCGATATTGCATGCTCGACGAGCTGCCTGCCTATACCCTGCCCGTGTAATTTTTCATCGACCGCTACATTTACGAGTTCAACGGTAGAAGGCCTCGTAGGAACCAATACGTATTCGCCGACGACTTCCCCACCGGAATACGCGGCATAGCATTCGCCCCTGGATGTGTAATCGTCCACCGCTTCTGCCGACGGATCTGCCAGGTAAAGCAGGTCGAAAGGAAGCGCTTCACCCCGGGCTATTTTTTTAATCTCGATGTCCATATCTGCCAATTTAATATAACGCTAAGATAAGCCATAAAAAGCCGCCCCGTATTGAGGGCGGCCTCTTTGCTAATAATCGAAGTGTTAATAATTCGTCTTTTTCTCTTCGAAGTAAGACTGTGGGTGCAGGCATGCGGGGCACGCACCGGGAGCGCTTTTGCCTTTATGGACATAACCGCAGTTGCGGCACTGCCACTCGATTTCCCCGTCTTTCTCGAACACCCTGCCATTCTCTATGTTGGCGAGCAGGGCGCGGCGGTGCTGGTGCTGTACGC
>CAKUKW010000088.1 GCA_934663885.1 uncultured Tidjanibacter sp. | reverse complement strand
GTTAATAATAATACTCATGGTTGCAGATGATTTTGGAGGTTTCGGCCCCCGGAGTTAGAGAATGTGAAAAGGGATTGAGATGCAGGAAAGAAATTCTCCTGTAAAGACTGCCATAAAAGGGAAACCTTTCCGGACTGATAGCCGGATCGTGCGGAATATTGGCAGGTTTGTCTTTAGATTCTCATCGGAGTATCAGCGTCTGCTTACACAGACTCTTTATTCGTTCGCGGCAAAGGTAAGCAAAAAACAGGAAATAAAAAACCACGCCGGGAGCGTGGCTTTTTTAATTGATAAGAAGGCAGCTACAGGGGCTTGACCGGCAGGCATATATCCAGCACGAAGTGGGCGGGATTGCCGCCCTCCTCAGCCGGATCGCCGAGGTAGAGTTCGTAGGAATTGCCTTCGCCGGGCTGGTAGCCGCTTTCGGTAAACCAGTGGCACATCGTGTTCCACGCTTTTTCGAAGCCCTCCTCCCCGTGGAAATCGAAGTGCCCCACGGCGAACTTTCCTGCGGGGATTGTCATTTTACCGATCTCGCCGTTAGTGGCGATGTCCCCCCTGACGGTAATGCAGGCGCTCTGCCTGACCTTATCTATCGACGTTACCGACGGGTCGTCGTGGTAGACGGTGATAGTTCTGGTGTCGGGGCCGAGCAATCCGCGCGGGCCCGCCCAACGGAAAAGTTGCCCGAAAGCGTACTTGATCTGGTTGAACTGTCCGGTATGACGGACATAAACTACATTGAATTCCGGCATCTGCCTGATCTCGATTTTTGCATCCATGATAATTAAATTTTTAAGTTCCACGGTGCAAAATTGCGGATTTGCTTCCTCACGCGCTTGGCCCGGATTGCTGTCCTCTTGGCATATCTTGCTGAACCGGCGCCCTTCCCTTATATATATAGGTTGCTCGAGCAGCCTGTACGCGGTCGGGGAGATCCCGAAGTGCTTTTTGAACGAGCGGCTGAACGTCGATGCATCGCTGAAACCGCACATACCCGCCACCTCCGCCAACGGTATACCATCGTTTTTGTTTATCAGCCGCGCCGCTTTCTCGACCCGGGTGCGCTGCAGGAATGCACCGGGGGTTTCGCCCGTCATAAATGTGAATATGCGGTGGAAATGGTAGGGCGAGAAATGCGCCAGGCCGGCCAGCACGCTCAGGTCAGCCTGCTTGTCGGGGTTCGCTTCAAGGTAGTCCATTACCTTGTTTATCCTTGCCCGGTACTCCTGCCTGCTCCTTTCCTGTGAGGTCATCTGTTGTTGGTTAGCGTTATTATCCCGTAAAAATAGTCCAAAATGCGGGAAGAACATTATACAAATCTTGCGGAATCGGAATTTAGGGCGTGGAAAGCTTCAGCCCTATTATTCCCGCAACGATCATCGAGATGAACAACACCTTTTTCCAGTCGCGCGACTCCTTAAAAAATATAATGCCTGCCAACACACTTCCAACTGCGCCTATCCCGGCCCAGACGGCATAGCCAACTCCGACGGGTATTTCCTTCAGAGCCAAGGAGAGCGAATAGAAACTCAACGCCATGAACAGGATGGTCAGCAATGAAAATTTAAGCACCCGGAACCCCTCCGATTTTTTCATCATGATCACGAAGCCAACCTCGCAGAGGCCGCCCGTCAGCAACAATATCCAGCTCAGCATTTTGCTTCCTCCTTTCCGGTTTTGTCGTGGCAGAACAGCTTGAGGCCGACTATCCCCAAAATCAGTATAACGAGCGAAATTATTTTGAGGGAACTCACCCCTTCATTCAGGAAAAAAATTCCTATCAGCGCCGTCCCTGCCGCACCTATGCCTGTGAAAACGGCGTAGGCCGTACCGATGGGAATCGCTTTCATCGCTTTCGCGAATAGGAAGAAACTGACTATCATAAAAAATATTGTGACAGCGCTCCAGGCGGGTTCCGTGAAACCGTGAGTCATTTTTAGACCGTAGGCCCAGACAATCTCCGACAGTCCGGCCAATATAAGATATATCCAATACATGGTTCGTAATATTAAAAATGGCTGTCCGCCCCCGTCGATAGTGCACGGGCGGTCAGGTAAAATGTAAAATTGATGGGAAAATGGAAAAGATTTACGCGCTCATTATCACGCCGCTCTGCCGGAGGAGGGCGGCGAGCAGATGGTCATTGCCGATATTACCGTTTTAAGGTGTCTCATAATTGCTACAAAGGTAGCTAATTTTTTTTAATGCTCTTTACCTGGTTTTTTAACGGCAAAACATTATTTTTATGCGAACAACGATATGGTATGGAAAATATAATAGAACTATTCAGGCAGGCTCTCATGGATAATATTGACGAGCATGTCCGCAGTCACGGCGCCAGGCATTTCAGGGAGGAGGTGAAATTTTACGGTGTCGGGGCAGGGACAGTGACCAAGCTGAGCAAGGAATATTTCCGTATGGCCGAAGGGCTGCCGAAAGGGGAGGTATTTGCCATCTGCGAAGAGCTCTGGAAATCGGGCTATAATGAGGAGCAGTGGGCGGCGGCCAACTGGGCTTACTGGGTAGCAGATCGTTATGAGCCGGATGATTTCGGGGTTTTCGACTGGTGGCTGAATACTTACATTAAGAACTGGGCCGCGTGCGATACGCTCTGCAACCATGCTGTGGGCACTTTCGTCGAAATGTTCCCTGAATATGTGGAGGAAATGAAAGTATGGGCCCGCTCGGAAAACCGCTGGGTAAAGCGCGGGGCGGCGGTGACACTTATAATACCGGCCCGCAAGGGACTGTTTTTTCCTGATATCATTGAAATAGCGGATATCCTGCTCACCGATACGGACGACCTTGTGCGCAAAGGGTATGGGTGGATGCTCAAGGCGGCCGGCGAGGTTTATCCGCAGGAGGTATTCGATTACTTACAGTCTAAAAAAGAAGTAATGCCGAGGACTGCTTTCCGATACGCGCTGGAGAAATTGCCTCCCGAACTTAGGGCGCGGGCCATGCAGAAATAACTTTTGCGGGCCGTGCTGCCCTTACACGGAAAATGTCAGAAAAATTGTTGATAAATTTTTCAGGAAATAATTTGTGGGCTCCCCTTAAAATCCGTACCTTTGCAGGGATTTTGATAATGACACAAACCAGTATGGAATATCGTGGAGCTCAGCAGTGCAAAACTGTAAAAACAGGCGGTGAAAAACGGTTCTCCGGTAACCGCAAAGCTTTCGATTCCCTTATTGGTTTCGATATTTTTTAAAGGCAGCTGAAATAGCTGCCTTTTTTTATGTCCTGTTCCGGCCGGGGCGAGAGGGCCGGAGAAGCTATTAAAAGGAGGTTTTATGAAATTACTGTTGCGGGGTGGCAAAGTTTTTACGGAAGGGAGATTTGAGGTCAATGATATTCTTATCGCCGGCGGGAAAATAAATAAGGTCGGCAGCGACCTGCCTTATGAAGATGCGGCGCTGGTGGTCAATGTAGCCGGCAAGCATATAATTCCCGCTTTCGCCGACGTACATGTCCATCTTCGCGAACCGGGCTTTTCATATAAGGAAACCATAGAAACAGGTACGCAGGCGGCCGCCCGGGGAGGGTATTCGGTAGTTTGCCCGATGCCCAACCTCGACCCGACGCCCGACAGCGTGGAGCACCTCGCCGAACAACTTTTCATAATAGAGGATACGGCGGTCGTCAAAGCCATACCGTACGGGACAATAACGGTGGGGGAGAAAGGCGAGGAGTTGGCCGATCTTGCGGGGATGGCCAACTCGGTGGCAGGCTTCTCAGACGACGGCCACGGAGTCCAGTCCGGCGATATGATGCGGCTGGCTATGACGGAAGCTGCGAAACTTGGTAAGCCCATCGTGGCCCACTGCGAAGTGAATGGACTGCTCCGCGGTGGATACATACACGACGGCAAGTATGCCCGGGAACACGGCCATGCCGGAATATGCTCCGAGAGCGAATTGAGGCAGGTGGAGCGTGATATTAACCTGGTCAGGGAAACAGGCTGCCAATACCATGTCTGCCACGTTTCGACGAAGGAGAGCGTAGAACTTGTACGCAGGGCCAAAACCGAAGGCCTTCCTGTATCGTGCGAGACCGCGCCGCATTACCTCGTCCTTCATGACGGGCTTCTGCAGGAAGACGGACGTTTCAAGATGAACCCGCCCCTCAGGGATATCTCTGACAGGGAAGCGCTTATCGCAGGAATAAACGACGGGACGGTCGGGGTGATAGCTACCGACCACGCCCCGCACAGTGCCGAAGAGAAATCCAAGGGGCTTAAGGGGAGTGCGTTCGGCATAGTGGGCCTTGAGACCTCTTTCCCGGTGCTCTACACGGAGCTCGTACTGAAAAATATAATAACCTTCGAAAAACTCGTGGAACTTATGAGCCTTTCTCCGCGCAGGATATTCGGCCTTGGGGGCGGCAAGGTTGAAGAGGGGCAGCCAGCCGATATTACGATTCTTGACCTGGAAGCGGAATATGCCATAGATCCGGCCGACTTCGCGTCGAAAGGCAGGAGTACACCGTTCGAAGGATGGAAAGTCAGGGGGAAGGTGATGATGACAATAGTGGAAGGCAATATCGTTTACGGGGACACGGAATAAAGACAGATGTATAAAAGGGGAATATATACGGTAAAGAGCAACGAACCTCTGGCCGACTCGGTTTACAGGATGGTAGTGGTTGGAGATACCTCGCATATCACCGCTCCGGGGCAGTTCGTCAATATCGAGCTGAAGGGAAAATTCCTGCGGCGGCCGATATCGGTTTGCGACTACAATGAAAATAGCATAACGCTTATATATAAAGTAGTGGGCCGCGGTACCGGCCAGATGAAGTGCATGACTCCGGGAGAAGAGTTGGATATGCTCACCGGACTCGGCAACGGATTCACCGTCGAAGAATCTTCCCGCAGGCCGCTCCTGGTCGGGGGAGGGGTAGGGGTGCCGCCGCTTTACAACCTCGCGAATGTATTGCTCGCCGCCGGTAAAAAAGTAACGGTCGTCGCGGGTTTCAACAAGGCTTCCGAGATTTTCTACGAAGAGGAATTCAGGGCGCCGGGTGCGGAGGTTTTTATCGCTACCGCCGACGGATCCCGCGGAGTGAAAGGTTTCGTGACCGATTCCATAAGGGAAAATGAAATTATATACGATTATATGTACGCATGCGGCCCGGTCCCTATGCTTAAAGCCCTGAATGAACAGTTCCCGGGACCGGGGCAGTTCAGTTTCGAGGAGCGGATGGGCTGCGGTTTCGGAGGGTGCATGGGGTGTACTTGCCAGACTAAATACGGCTACAAAAGGATATGTAAGGAAGGCCCGGTACTGACTACGGACGAGATAATATGGTAAACGGCATGGCTGAAAAAAGATACGATACTACGGTGGAGTTAAGCGGGCTGGCGCTCGATAATCCTATCATTCCGGCCAGCGGAACGTTCGGTTACGGGGCCGAGTTCGCCGATTTTTACGATATAAACATACTCGGTTCCATTTCGTTCAAGGGAACCACCCAGGAGCCGAGGTACGGCAACCCGACACCCCGTATAGCGGAGTGTTCCGAAGGGGTCATTAACGCGGTAGGGCTGCAGAACCCCGGAATCGATGCGGTAATAGAGAAGGAACTGCCGCAGATGTCGAAGGTTTTTCGGAAGCCGGTTATCGCAAATATCAGCGGATTTTCGATAGAGGAATACGTCCACTGCTGCGAAAAGATAGACAGGCAGCCACAGGTGGGGATTATAGAGGTCAACATAAGCTGCCCTAACGTGAAACACGGCGGGATGAGTTTCGGTACTGTGCCTGAGAGCGCTTACGAGGTTACGAAGGCTGTCAAGGCGGTTACTACGAAGCCGGTGTATATGAAGTTGAGCCCTAACGTAACCGATATAGCCGCCATCGCCAAAGCCTGCGAAGAGGGTGGCGCTGACGGCATAAGCCTCATAAACACCCTGCTGGGCATGAGGATAGACACCGTGCGGCGCCGGCCGGTGATAGCCAATATTATGGGTGGATTCTCGGGCCCGGCTATATTTCCGGTCGCGCTGAGGATGGTCTACCAGGTGGCCAGGGCCTGCAATATTCCCGTAATGGGATGCGGGGGGGTCTCGGGCGCTTCGGATGTGATAGAGATGATGATGGCGGGGGCTACGGCTGTGCAGGTTGGAGCGATGAACCTGAAGAATCCTTATGCCTGCCTCGAAATAATAGAGGAGCTTCCGAAGGAAATGGAAAGGCTCGGCATAGAGAGGCTCAGGGATATCATAGGGATAGTGAAATAACCCGATAAGTTTAGATGAGAAAGATAAGTCAATAAGAAAAAATATGGCAAAGGATGTAATAATCGCGTGCGATTTCGACAGCGCGGCGGAAACTTTCAGGTTCCTCGACCTTTTCAGCGATGAGAAACCATTCGTCAAAATTGGGATGGAACTATTTTATGCTGAAGGTCCCTCGGTCGTGAGGGAGATAAAGGCGAGGGGACATAAAATATTCCTCGATCTTAAACTGCACGATATCCCAAACACTGTGAAGAAAGCGATGGCGGTATTGTCGAGGCTCGACGTGGATATGTGCAACCTCCATGCCGCCGGGACTGTCGACATGATGCGGCAGGCCCTCGAAGGGCTTACGCGCCCAGACGGCACTCGGCCGCTGCTTATAGCCGTGACTCAGCTTACGTCCACGAGCGAGGAGCGTATGCGGGACGAACTGCTGATAAACGCCTCCATAAACGACACTATTGTAAAGTATGCGCTCAATGCCAGGGAGGCCGGCCTCGACGGGGTTGTTTGCTCGCCTCTGGAAGCGGGGATGGTAAAGGAGGCGTGCGGAAAAGGATTCCTTACCGTTACCCCGGGGGTGCGTTTTGCCGACGGGGATAAAGGCGACCAGGTGAGGATCACTACTCCCGCCCGCGCCGCCGAAATAGGGACGGATTACATAGTGGTAGGCAGGCCCATAACCGCCGCCGCCGATCCGGTTGCCGCCTACCGCAGGTGCGTCACGGATTTTACAGGAAATAACAGCAAAATATAATAGTATGAATATGAACCCAGCTATGGAAACACCACAGGCCGCAAAACCGGTATACCAGGCCCACAAACAGGACAGTGCAAACCTTCAGGCACTGCAAAGAATGATTGCAAAGGACCTGCTTTCGATAGGGGCGGTCTTCCTTCGTCCCGAAGAGCCTTTTACATGGGCCAGCGGCATCAAAAGCCCGATATACTGCGATAACCGCCTGACGCTTACTTCGCCTAAAGTGAGGGATAACGTGGAGGCGGGACTTGCGGCGGTAATAAAGGAAAAATTTCCCGAAGCTGAAGTGTTGATGGGAACAAGCACGGCGGGCATAGCCCACGCGGCGATAACTGCCACTATACTCGGCCTGCCGATGGGTTACGTAAGGGGAACGGCTAAAGATCACGGCCGTACCAACCAGATAGAGGGTAGACTCGAAAAGGGCCAGAAAGTTGTCGTTGTGGAAGACCTGATATCGACAGGCGGTAGTTGCATAGACGTGGTGAATATACTGCGTGAAGCGGGTGCTGATGTGCTTGGAGTGGTGAGCATTTTCACCTACGGGATGAAAGCCGGAGTTGAGAAATTCGAAGCGGCCGGGGTGCCTTGCTACAGCCTTAGTAACTTCGACGTTCTCGTTGCCGCAGCGGCAGAGGACGGCTATATTAAGAGCGAAGATGTGAAAAGGCTGCTCGCTTTCCGCGACAATCCTCGCGACGAGGGCTGGATGGCGACCGGCAAGTGATCAAGGTAAAATCAGACACTATAATAATAAAACCATAGGGATATGCATCATTTAATAGACACTACAGACCTTAGCGTAGGCGAACTCCAGCAGATCATCGACCTCGCGCTCGACATTATCGCGGACCGTCCAAAGTACCGCACCGCGTGCAAGGACAAAACCATCGCCACCCTGTTCTATGAGCCCAGCACCCGCACCCGTCTTTCCTTTGAGGCCGCCATGCTGAACCTGGGCGGCAGCGTACTGGGCTTTTCCAGCGCGAATTCTTCCAGCGCCTCCAAGGGTGAGAGCGTGGC
>CAKUKW010000087.1 GCA_934663885.1 uncultured Tidjanibacter sp. | reverse complement strand
GGATATCAGGGTCGAAAGAGGTATACATCCCCTCCACAAGGGAATTGAATCCGTTAAATACCGAAAGCAGTATGACCATGGCCGCCACCGGAACGGCGACTGCAAAAACGCTTACCCGCGAAATTATGTTAATCACCGAAAGCGACTTGCGCGAACGCATGTAGCGCCTGGCGAAAAGCATGGTCAAACGGCTCATTCCGGTATTGGATTTCGTGAATACGGCGGTCCCCCTATTGTTTCAAAAGGTTGTCTATATTGTCTATGTATTCGAGTGAGTCGTCAAGGAAAAACGTCAGTTCAGGAACGGTTTTTAACTGATTCCTAATCCTGGCAGCCAACGCTTTGCGTATTTTCCACTCGTTTGCTTCGACGGCATTCATTATCTCCGCGCTGCGCTCGAAAGGAAATACGCTGATGTGAACCTTGGCGTATCCCAGATCGGGGCTCATGCGTACCGCCGTGACCGTGACCATTACGCCCCGGAAAAGTTCCGGCATCTCCTTGCCGAATATTTCACTAATATCCTTCTGTATCTGCTTCGCTACTTTTTGCTGCCTCGTCGTTTCCATTTTCTTCTGTTGTTTCTGTCGTTTCCATTGTTTTTCCTTCCGTCGCTGCCGTTTCGGCCGCCCCCGCCCTCTCTCTCAGGACTTCCAATAATTGTGCCTCCCTGCGCTCTTCTTCGCGCTTCAGTGCACGCTTGCCGGGTCGCGGGTTATATGCCCCGTCGGTCAGGCGGTAAAGAAGCGTCACGGATACATTCACGTTGTTTACCATGGAATGAAGGGGGTTCCTGTCCTCTACGGACGGGTCGTTTGGGTCAGGGTAATTCGGATACTTTACCCTGCTGCGCAATATGTCGCCGAAACCCTGGTAATAGCGTGCGTCCAGCGACACCGTCCACCTATCGAACGATATATCGAACCCGATTCCGCCACAAACCCCATAACCGAAAGGATTATCCCTTATCAATATGCTTTTGTAAGGATACGTTGCGGTGACAACCCCGTCCTCCAAATACTCAACTTTGGAATTGGGGAAGTTATACGAAATCCACACCCCAAGGTTCAGGAACAGCCTGAAGCGGTTGTCGAACATGTTTATGTGGGGTTGCCATATAATCGGCAGGTGCAGCGAGCTAAAAGTGCGGCGATAGGTCTGGTTCGTAAATTCACCTGCATATTTAAGATAATACTCGTAACCCTTCTGCAGAAACTCCAGCTCAATACTTATCCCTGCAAGGTGTTTCTCCACGCCTCCGTAATGATTTTCCGAGCTGTAATATTTCCAGACCAAACCTCCCGACAGGCGGTTCCACACATTCTCCATCTTTATACCCGTCCCGAAGGAATTCCCGATATCGAACATTCCGAAACTCATCCCGTATCCCCCGCGGACACCGACATAATGCTGCGCCGAGGCAGGGGCCGACGTAAAAATAAAAAATATGAGTGCTATGATTAACTTTTTGCCCATTTTATTAAAATCCGATTGCGGCGCTACCTGCGGCCCCTCTGTTGTTCTTCCCTTTCCCACCGTTTCCGCGCTTCTATCATTAGGGTTTCGAGCCTCATGGCCTCCGAGCGGCGTACCTGTTCCCTGACGTCCATTATATCGAACGGTTTGAATAAATCGCCCATATCTACATTTATATCGATTTCCCAGCCCACTTTAATATTTATAAGATCTTCACCCGCCGGGGATGAATATATTTCGATTCTTTCGGGTTGACGGCGCTCGATAAGGTTACCAGTATCCCACTCGCCGTTTCCATTCATATCTTCGAGTACATGCAATTTAAACTCGCCCGCATTGAGAAAACGGAAAGTGTAGATCCCCGAAGTTACATATTTTTTGCTTTGTATCATCCCTCCGCGGCCATCCCTGAGTGTCATGACATAAAGGCTGGTATCCGTTTTGCCCCGCACATGCACATTCAGCGTACCGAACTTATCTGCGGACATGACGGTAAAATTCACCTTTATGGAGTCGTTCTGCTGCCCTGCCACATTAGTAAAAACCTTCTCGGGGATAAGTAACTCATACTTACGCCCCTCTTCCCATAACGAGGATATGTTGTATTTCCTTATATCGGTTGTATCCCGGCTGAAGCTGAAATCGACCGGATACGGCAATTCCACATCCTCGTCTTTCATAAAAAGCTCTATCCGCGAAGCGTCGATGCCGACCAGGGGCATATCGAAAGTAAGGGAAAAATCATGCTCCGGATTGAGCTCCGAAGTGATACTTGAATTATACTTGAACGGATTCGGCTTCTCGGGCGGGGTGTACTCTTCACCGGCTTCCTCGGCCTCCTGCTGTTTTTTCTCTTCCCTCTCCCTTTCGCGCTTTTCCTCGCGGCTCTCGACATACCTCCACATCAGTCTCATAGAATCGGTCGCCGTTACCAGGTTGTTGATACTGTCGTGCTTCATGTAGCTGATGCGGCCCCTGATAGTATCGGGCAACTCGGCTGAAGGAACATTGAGCCACAGGTTGAGCGTATCCCTGGTAGGTGAAAGGTATTCGGTAATTACGCTCAGTGAGTCTATCCCCTCGAAGAGAAGAGTGTCTATCTGAGGGTAAGGGGCGTTAAAGATTAGACTTATGCGGTGCTGTTCAGGCCTTTCGGAACCGGCCATACTCTGTCTTTTGAATTGCGTATCCATAAATGCGCGGAAATAGAGCTGCGGCTCGGGCACCAGGTAATTGCTGACCGTATCATACCTTACATCGAAGCCCACCATATCCGCCGGATTGAAAACGCCGTCCAGAAAAGCCACCTGATCGGTACCGGGGTCGTACTGGAAGTTATTGTTGTTATCCTGCACCGCGTAGACCCTGTAATCCATGGGTTTGAGGTTTTGTGCAAGGAACAGGCCGTTGTCTTCACCCCTGGCCAGCGCGAGGGGAATTCCCTTGAGCAGCGTGGAGTCCCTTTCCGGAATCGAATCTGCAGCGGCGTCGAAGAAAAAGAGCACGGGCTTAGGTATACTATCCTTTTTGAACGCATCGACCACATATCCCGACATATACATGGAGTCTATTTCGGGGCCGGTGGAAAAAACATAGCGGAAACCGTTCAGGGGATTGCCTTCGTTATTATCAACTATACTGCTCCCGAATACTATCGCGTATGTCGTATTGGGCTGGAGCGTATCCCTGATATCTACCTGCACGCCACGTCCGCGGATCGACAGCACAGGATTCTTTTTCATAGGCGGCGAGGTAAAGAATTCCTTCTGCTGATCCTTTAACTGCACGTACTCGTCGAAGGTTATGTATATCCTCCTGCCGTCGAAATTTACCTTATTGAAATCCGGGACGGCCGCCAGTACCCTGGGGGGAATAGTATCCCTGTCTCCACCTATAGGCGCCCCTACGTTTGCGCAGCGCCAAATGAAAGCGCTGCAAAAAAGCGCCAGAATAACTGTCTGTAAAAATATCTTTACGGATTTACCTTTCATTCCCGTCGTTTATGGTTCGTTTTCAGTATTATGTGCGGGCCAACGTGTTACACCGTCGACGACTTATTGCATTCGTACGCAGCCTGAAGTTCCGGGCCCTTCGGGCTCGACCCACGTGGATATATAGACCATTTTCCAGCCTTTGTCATTATCCAGCACCTCGTCTTCTTTCAGAATGTCACCTTCATTCTCGCTCTCGTATTTCCATATTCTGAATACTACAGGTATGTCCATCCTGTCGAGGTTGGCGACAACTCCCGAGTTGCGCCAGCCATAGGCGGGATAGACTGTATGGCAGGCTACCAGCATCACCGGGATTTCGGTAAAATTAAAGCTGTAAAATCCTTTTTCCCCTTCGGCTCCGATGAAATCGGGAGCAGCTTTGGCGCCGGTTGTTTTCGACGTAACTATACCTTGCAGCGCGTCTTCGTATGAGGCTACCTCCCACTCTTGCGCATCAAGTAAATGGGCGAAAACCCTGATATCCGAAGAAAGCTGGAATTCATCTTTGCCGTTCTTCACTTCTTCCTCTACGGTGCGTATGGTATAGTCGCAGTCCACCGCCACCTTTGCGCAACCGTGCAGCGCAAACGCGCATACCGCCAGTAATGCTGTGCCCCACTTCGTCATACGGTAATAGCTTTGGGTTCAACGCCTTTGGCTTTGAGCTCCTCCCGCAGTTCCTCCACAGTCTTACCAAAGACCGGGTGAACTTTTTTGGGGGCTATTTCATACAGAGGGGCCAGCACGAAATCCCTTTCGTGTACCAGCGGATGCGGTATGGTAAGATCCGGCATATTCATTACCACATCGTTATAGAAAAGGATGTCGATGTCTATTATCCGCGATGAGTAGGGCTCCCCGGTACGCTGCTTTTCGGCAACTTCGGCTTCCCTGTCGCGCCCGAGTCTCAATTCGATATCCTGCAGCGCGGTAAGCAGCTCCTGCGGAGAAAGGTCGGTATCGACGATCATGGCCTGGTTCATAAATTCATTACCCGAATTGAATCCCCATGCTTTGCTCTGATAAACGTGCGAGCAGCGCAGGACAATGCCTATCTCGTTGTTTATGAGCTGTTGGGCCTGCCTAAGGCGGGGTTTCATTTCACCGATATTGCCTCCCGTTATTATTATAGCTCGTGCCATTAAAACTTAATTATGAATTGTAAATTATTAATTATGAATTAGCTTGCCAGCCGGTAAAACTCATAATTCTTAATTTTTCTATATTTTGTTAATCATCTTGCTCACCGTAAGCGCATAGTGCGTGAAAATGATCTTCGGGTTGCCGTTCTGGACCACGTGCAGCAGGGCCAGCCTGTTTTCCTCTGCCAACCGCTCCACATTATGGTTGCCTATGTAAGGCGAGAATTTCTTACAAAAATCCATTTCACCGCCCCAAAGGTACGATATATCTTCCATTCCCGCCGCAAGCATGTAACTTTCCCTAAGCATTGCGGCCGAATATTCGAGGTATCTCTTCTGGTTTTCCCTACCCCGCGAGGCCATCTCTTCAGCCCATTGCAGGAGCTCCAGGTGCTTGTCCCCGTAACTATAACGCATCAATTGCGCGAAATATTCGAAATTCTCGCGTACATTTTCTTCATTGGTTGCCGAAAGCAACCTGCGAATCTCAGTAACGCTTCCCAGGGCCAGCCTCGACATAGCTTCTGCTTGACCGGGAGAAGCGCCGAGCCCTTTTTCCGCATATTCCCGGAGTGCCCCTTCCGATACCGGAGGCACAACCGTTTGTTGCACCCTCGACAATATCGTGGAAAGCAGGCGGTCGGGTTTCTCGGAAATCAGAAGGAAAAGGGTTTTTTCCCAAGGTTCCTCGAGTATTTTCAACAGCGAATTTGCCCCTTCGTCACCCATCTTCTCCGGAAGCCATATTATGACTGTCTTAAATTCTGCCTCGAATGACTTGAACGACAGCTTCCGGATTATCTCGTCCGCCTCTCGCTTGGCTATAAGGCCCTGCTGGTTATCAAGCCCTATGGCGTCATACCATTCCTGCTCCGAAAAATATGCGCCGGAAGAGGCCACCATTTCCCTCCACTGCGGAAGGAAGTGATCGCTCGTCGGCTTCTGCGATCCACCGCTTCCCTTGGGCGCGTTGGTCGGGAAAACGAAATGCAGGTCGGGATGCACCAGCCCGGATATCTTTACGCACGAGGGGCACATCCCGCAACTGTCGCCGTCCCTTTTGTCCGTACAGTTGAGGTATTGGACATAAGAGAGCGCCAGAGGCAGTCCCCCGTAGCCGGCCGGCCCGCCCAGTAACTGTGCATGGCTCACCCTCCCCTCATCCACGCTTTTACGCAAATGGGATTTTACCTCTTCCTGCCCTATGACATCCGTGAACTTCATTGTCAATTATGAGTTATGAATTAGAAATTAAAATAGCGGAACAGCCATTAAACAGGGCAAGGGTCTGGAAAGCATACTACAAATAGCTCAATAATATCCGATCCCCTAAATTATCCGTCCGCCCGACCATCAAATTAATAATTCATAGTTTATAATTTTACTTTTTTCCCGTGCTGCCAAAGCCTCCTGCGCCGCGGGCCGTTTCCGAGAGCTCTTCCGTGCCCTGCCACTCGATTCTTTCGTGGCGGGCAACGACGAGTTGGGCAATCCTTTCGCCGGGCATGATTTCGAAATCCGTGTCCGACAGGTTTACCATAATAACTTTTATTTCGCCGCGGTAATCCGCGTCTATTGTGCCTGGCGAATTCAGTACGCTGATGCCGTGTTTGGCCGCGAGGCCGCTGCGGGCACGCACCTGCATCTCGTAGCCGGGGGGAATCTCCACGAAAAGCCCCGTCGGAACCATAGCCCTGCCCAGCGGTTTGAGCGTTATGCTTTCAGTAATATCCGCCCTTACGTCCATTCCAGCAGAAAGCGCCGTTTCGTAAGCGGGCAGGTCGTTACCCGAACGGTTGATAACTTTTACTATCATTTCTTTTTCCTTATTACAGACGATACCAGCCCCTTAACGTCGATCCGCTCGCGCCAAACGGCATAAACTACAAAGATAGCGATCAAAACCAAATATACAAAGTACCTGAGCCACATTGTCAGGCCTGAAAGAGCCATGGCAGTTAAATATATAGCGGCACCGAGCAACACATATTCGCCTATCCTTTTCAGGTCGTACGGTATGGGGTAATGCCTGCGGTTGAGAGCAAAACTCACGCACACCATGACCAACTCGCATGTTAGCCTTGCAAGAGCCGCCCCGAGAATACCCAGCCTGGGCACGAGCAATATGTTGAATACGACCGTGAACACCAGGCCTACCGACGTTATTAGTATGGAATATTTGGTAGCGCCGAGCTGCTTGTACCAGAACGAGAGGTTAAGGATCACGCCCGTCAGCATATTAGAAACGAGCATTATGGGTAACAGAGACATACCCTCCCGGAAATCCTTACCGAGCAGCTTACCCACCAAATCAGGGAATAGGCCGAGGCCCAGGAAAATGATTATCGCAAAGATAATGTAATACTTCATCGCCCCGGCGTTGGACTTTTTGAAGTCCTCCTTCTCGAAATCGGCCAGGAAAAAGGGCTCCGCCGCGTATTTGTACATCTGCGTAAACATTATCATCAGGCTGGCTATTTTTGCCACCGAACCGTAAACGCCGAGCGCGGCTTCCCCTTCCTCCCCCGGAATCAGGTATTTCACGAACTGGCGGTCGATATATTCGTTGGCCGTACCTGCTATACCACTTATCAGCAGCGGCAGGGAGTAGACGAATATCTTGCGGAAAAGTTTCCTGTCGATGCGCGGCCCTATACCGTTGCAGTCGGGAATGAGTATGAGCAGGGTAATGAAACTCGATATAAGGTTGGCCAGAAAAGCGTAACCGGGATCCGTCGGGGTCGCAAAAAGCTGTATGGAAGTGATGGAGGGCCAAACCCAGTAGAAGAAAAGCGAAAGCCCGACAGTCAGTATTATGGATATGACCCTTACTGTCGCATACCTTCCCGCCCGGCCCTGCTCCCTGAGCCTCGCGAATGGAACGGCCATCATCGCATCGACCATTATGACGGCCCCTATGATCCAGATATATGAACTGCGGTCGGCATACCCGGTAACTGACGCGATTTGGGGCCTGAAAAGCAACACTACCACGAAAAAGAGTGCCGAGACAAGGCTCACCGCACCCCAGGTCGTGGCGAATATACGATTCTTCTCCTCGGCATCCTGCGCCCGGCCGGCAAAACGGAAATAACCCGATTCCATACCCATCGTAAGCAACACGAGGGCGAACGGAATCAGCGCGTACATATCCGTATAAGCCCCATATTCGGCCTGCGTCATTATGCGGGTAAAGAATGGGGTGAGGGAAAAACTGATCACACGGGCCAGTACGCTACTGATCCCGTAGGTAGCGGTCTGTCCCGCCAGTTTCCTCATCGAGCCTGCCATATAGTTAATTACTATCGAACTTACAAAGATAAGAAAAAAGACGGTTTCTTATTATTCACAATATTGCCAATTACCGGACGCAACACAAAATTATCCACGCCTATAGGTTTAGTTACGGGGTTCGTTCATACGGCAACCGGCCGATAAAATAAAAGAGGAGCCTCGTGGCTCCTCCCGTTATACCATTATATTAAAGTATTTAGCTCGGGTTGCTCAAAACCTCGATCTGGCTCTTGGCAAGCGACACTTTATTTCCCGTGGTCACTTTCCTGTAAGTAGC
>CAKUKW010000086.1 GCA_934663885.1 uncultured Tidjanibacter sp. | reverse complement strand
GCGTCCCGATGTCCTTATTCTCGGTAAGGCGCTCGGCGGCGGCGTATTCCCCGTTTCGGCTGTGTTGGCCGACGACGATATCATGCTCTGCATCAAGCCGGGCGAGCACGGCTCGACTTTCGGCGGAAATCCGATCGCTGCTAAGGTTTCCATAGCTGCCCTGCAGGTCATCAAGGACGAAAAGCTTACCGAGAACGCCGAAGCCCTCGGCGAAGTATTCCGCAACCGCATGAAAGAGATCAAGTCGGACATGGTCGAGCTCGTTCGCGGCAAAGGCCTCCTGAATGCGGTGGTCATCAAGCCCAAGAACGGTAAGGAAGCATGGGACGTTTGTCTCAAGATGCGCGACAACGGCGTACTTGCCAAACCGACCCACGGGCATATCATCCGTTTCGCACCGCCCCTCACTATAACGAAGGAAGAGCTTCTCCAGGCGTGCGATATCATCGAAAAGAGCATCAGGGCGTTCGAATAAACCGATATTTGTGTATATAAAAACGATGGGCGGAAATTTTTCCGCCCATCGTTTGGTTTGTTGAAAGACTATACATATTAAACTTTCTTTTTAGACAGTAGGATAATTATGGTTCCGGCGGCAAAAAGTCCTGCTAACGCCCAAAATATCCACGCATTGGAAAAATCGCGTCCTAAAATTACGGCGAGCAAAATCCAATACAAAGTTATGCAAAGCGATGTGCGCCATGTTACCGGACGCTCTTTTACATTGTCTTTCCTGAAAATCAGGTAAATAAGACGGGCAATCAGCGCTAATGTTACGACGGCTATGCCGATCTCTATCGCCACCGGATTACCACCTTGCCGGATAAAAACCGCGAGCAATAGGAACAAATAGGCTCCTACCGCTACGATATCGCCCAGCCAACTGTCATTCAGTATTGACCTCATTTTTTTATTGTATTTTATCTATCCATAGCCTAGGGCTGTATGCAGCTACGGCCAATCCCGTAAAAATCATCTCTTTTTCATCCGGTGTCAATTCAGGAGATGCCTCAATGGCTCTCATATAATAGCTTACGATAAAATCTATATCATCCATTTTGTTTGGATACTCGGTATAAATATCGAAAAATAAAGACAAAACTTCATTTGCTATAGGTGAAAGCCCCTCTATATCTACGACAGGTTTTGAAGTTGAATTTTGTAGTGTGCGAGTAAAAAGAACCGCCTCGTTGACAGCCGTTTGATAAGAATTATTAAATTCTATTGATTTAAAAGCTTCTGCATACGGATCTTGAGATAAATCGACATCTTCGAAAACCTCTCCGTTAATCACACGTTCCAAAAGAATATTATGTTGCAGTGCTATTTTTTCTACATTAGGATAATTCGGGAGCATATCAACTTCGACAGCGGCGCTTTGCTTCACCGAGAGCAAATCCTCATCGGAAATTGTTTGTAATCCGTTATAGAGTAAACCTGGTTCCAGTGTAGATAATGTCCGCGTTCCTACATCGGCCGCGTATGAAGCGCCTGCTCCGCAGATAACGCCTCCGATAGCACCTCCTATTACCGCTCCTCCTACTACATTACCTCCCGCTATAGCGCCGATGCCCGCTCCGATTTTCCCGCCGATTCTGCCTCCTTCGACAGCTCCTATTGCGTCCGCACCAACTATAGCGCATATACGTCCCACAGTACTCCAAAAACCGCGTGTTGATGGATCGTCGATGGAAGCGGACAACTCATTATTAAAGTGGTCCAGTTCCGTAAGTAACCCCGAGTTTTCTAAATGTTTTGCCTCATCGCTCTTTCTTGTACATGAGAAGGCGATCAAAGTCAATGCAACAATTACTGTCACAGAGCTCATAATAACAATTCTTTTCATAATACAAAATTTTTAAATTAGTGGAAACATGGCTTTTTCGCAATGGATATAAAATAACATCACGAATAACCTTTACGCAAATTTAAAGCTTCCATAATATATTAATAAAACTTTCAGGCAAAAATCTTATCTTATACGTTGTTTTGTATGGTTTTGATAATCAATGTCATGTAAATATAATTTTCTTATACCATAACACTGTTTTGTGTAATCAATTGTTTGTCAATGCATTGTATGTATGGGACTGACAGGTGTTTTCAGATGCGTGTAATTATTATTAAATATATTCGTCCCACAGAGAGGGTATGGTACTGTTTTACGGAGTCAGGAATCGGTGATAGAGGGGATTTAGTGAAAAATACCCTGACAACTTTTTAAGGAATACTGGCTTTATTGGTTACAAAAAAGGAGCCCGCTTTAAAAGCGGGCTCCTTTTTAATAGCGGCGACTGGTTTATTCGAAATAGAGTTTCGGAACCGGGTCCGGCCCAGGGCCGGGCGAGCTCATCGACCCGGCAGGGTTTGTCTACCGCAAGGCAGGCGCCCGGTCAGCCGGGGAGGTAACACCCACACTCCTGTCCGCAATACTTACTGCTCGAAATAAAGTTTCGGAAACGTCGAATTAGTGCCTTCGGGGCTGCCTCCGGACACCCATCCGCCGAGCGCGTCGGGGATTAGGGGTTTCCAGTATTTATTAGCTCCGTTGCCGGTGCCGGTTCCCCAGCCGTTGAGAGCTGTGGACGGCCATGAATCGGCTGCGAATGCGGCAGCGTTATCATCGGTGGCACCGTCCACGTCTAAGCTGTAACCGATTCCGTTTACGGCAGAGCTTGCGCCATGGTTCAGCCAATAGCAATCGTAAACATAGCCTTCCCCGTCCTCGTCAGGATAACCGTTGACACCTATGGCTCCGCCTGTGCTGTTTGATGGACCGGATACTTCGCCGGTATTGTAGCATGCCCTAGTGGTTGCCGTATAGTCGTTCGCGCCGCATACTCCGCCGACATAATTTGCCGTACCCGATACATTTCCCGTATTGTAGGATGATAGAAGGGTGGATTCGGTGGTATTGTAGCCGACGACTCCGCCTACATACTGGCTACCAGATACGTCGGCCGTATTATAGCACGCCCAAATTGTTTGATTTTCGTTAGCACCGCATACTCCGCCTATATATTTCGAGCCGGAGGTGCCGGTAACTTCGCCGCTGTTGTCGCAGGCGTAAAGCTCACCGTAATTCCAGCCGACGACTCCGCCGGTGAAGAACTGTCCGGTCACTTTTCCCATATTGTAACATTCGTACGTGAGGTTGTAGCTGAATCCGCATACTCCGCCAATGGCTTCCGTACCCGTAACAACCGTGTTCTCGTTGTAGCATTCGTACATTTCTTCGTCGTTCCAGCCGACGACGCCGCCCACGTATTCGGTTCCGTTTACGGTTCCCCCTTCGGTATAGCATCCGGATACGATCCCGCTGTTGTAACCTGTGATCCCTCCTATGTCTTCAACACCGGACACTGTTGCGTCAGTATTGCTGCACGCGTTAATAGTACTCCAGCCATTTAGTCCGCATACGCCGCCGACCTCTTTGTGCCCGCTGACGGTTCCCTCGTTATAACAGAAGTCCATATCGCCGTAGCTTTCGCCGCACACTCCGCCGACACTCATGCTCATTACTGTCCCCGTTACTCCGGAAACGACGCCTTCGTTATAGCAGTAATACATGGTTGCGCCTTCTTCGCTGTTTCCGCACACTCCGCCGATGCACCTGACCTCCACATCGCCTGCGATAGGGGCTATTCCATATACGGTACCGGTATTGTAGCATTTTTCCATAGCTCCTTCACTATATGCGCATACTCCTCCCGCTACGAAACTTCCTGATACGGTAGCGTTGTTGCTGCAGTTATCAATGAGCCCGTAACTCAGGCCGGCTATGGCTGCTGTGAATTTATATCCCGTCACTTCACCCGAAGCGATTGCAATGTTTTTAAGCACTCCATCGGAGCTCAGAGTGCTGAAAAGAGCTATATTATCGATATCGGTACGGTAAATATAGATATTCTCGATCACGAAACCGTTACCGTCGTACGTGCCTTCGAAGTAGCCGTCGGCCGTGGGCCCTACCGCCACCCAAAACAATGGTTGCCAGTTTTTGCGGGTTACTCCGGCCGCAACATTGCCGAGAAGGTCGATATCGGCATCCTGAATATAATCGCCGTCTATATCGCCTTCGTTTATAAGCGCCAGTTCGGCGTAGGTGCCGACAGGTATTTTGGAATCGATGGCGTCACGGAAAACTACTGCGTTGGAGGCGAATTTCAGGTTGATGCTTTCGTCTTCCTTTCGACCTACGAAAACTTCTCCGGTAGCGTCCGAAGTTATACTGTAAATCGTGCGCGGGGAGCTGGTATTGAGAATATCGACCATTCCCTTGCCGCCGCTTACCGTCATATCTGCCTTGTCGCCGTTTGTGTAGCTAACGACGAAATCGCCTGCGATGCCTGTTATGTTTAGTTCGGCTCTTACTCCTTGCCTTAGGGTGACCGTCACCGGGGCTGCATCGCCGGCCGTGATTATTATGTTCACGGCGTCACGCGTTACATTAGCGATATTGGGCGCAGCTTCCAGCACTAAAAGGTAGCCTACCTTGGTGACGGTCAGCCAGCCGGCCCCGTCAGCGGGAGTGACCGCGTAATCCCAAGACAGCTGGTTGGTGGTTATTTCTATGAAAGGCATGCCTCCGGTGCCGTCCGCTTTGAAAGCTATCTCTGCGGGAGCATTGGTCGAAAGGGTGGGGAGTACCCCGTCGTCTATCGAACATGAAGCTAAAAGGAGGGCACATACCAGGGCCGCCCCTGCGCATAAGCGAATTTTTGAGATAAGATTTTTCATTGTCATTTCTTCAGGTTTAGTTTGAATTATGGTTTTTAGCAAAATTATTTTTGGTGGTGCTGTTTTGCCGGATAAGTAAAGCATGGGATAAACTTCTGACCGGAAAGATGGCTTGGTCTGCAGACAATATGCATGGCCTTACGTCGACCTTTTCTTGCCTCAGTACAAAATTAAACCCTATGATCCGGAAATACTAAATGATTTTTGTCGCAATTTGTAAATTTTACAAATTGCGACAAAAATCATTTTACTGAGTTGTTACGAGCGGACGTAACGGAATAGAATGCGTCAGGTATCGGAATACATTTTCCTTATCTCCTCCCTGTACTTCGACGGCGGAACGCCTATCAGTTTCTGGAAAGACCGGTAAAAAGTGCTGCGGGTGTTGAAACCCAAATCGTCTGAAAGGGCTTTAAGCGGTATGTCGTCGTTTATATCCGAAAGTACTTTTACGGCCTCGTCTATCCGCAGGGAGTTGACGTAATTATTGAAAGTCATACCAGTAAATTCATTTACGGTACGCGATATATACGACCGGTTCGTATTGAGTATGTCGGCCAGTTTTTCTACCGTCAGATCCTTGTTCCTGTATATATGCTCTTCGTTCATAAGCTGCTCCATACGCGAAAAAAGCTCCTGTCCCCTTTCATCGGAAAGCGGGGAATCCGAATACTTAGTTGCTGAGGACAGATACGAAAGATCTGTATAGCGCTCGATTCCGGCGGAACGCGGGGGCGGAAGCGGCAATATCTGGCCGGTTTTCTGCATGAATTCATGCCTCTGCTTTACAAGCTGGCGGTACATTTCGTTCTTTCTGCGGTAATATACCAGCACGGCTACGGAAATTACTATAACAATGAGGCATATCAGCAGCGTTATCTGGAATTTTTTTTCTTCCCGCAGGATCACAAGTTTATGCTCCTGTATCTCTTTTAAGGCCTTCTCGGTCTCATATTGTATTTTAAGCTCGTTTATGGAGCGCTCTTTCTCTATATTGAAAATACTGTCGGACTGCATGTGGAAAATCTCATAATATTTCAGGGCGTTTTTCGTGTCGCCCATCTGCTTGTATATCGCCGAGAGGCTTTCGTAGAGTTTGTACCTGTATGGTATGATGTTACGCCGCCGGGCTTCTTCCATGCCCCGGTTGAGCAGCGCAATGGCTTCGCCGTAACGCCCCCTTTCGGTCATAAACCCGCCATAGCTGACGTACATGTTGACGAGCGATTTTGCAGCCGCGCCCTCCGAATGCTCCAATGCTTTCCTGAAGTAATCCTCCGCTTCCCTGCCGTTGTCTTTGGCTGCCATTATGTTGGCGTGGAGCATGTAGATGCCCGTGGCGTCGTAGAAAGAGTCGAGCAGGGCCTCCGCCTCGGTGATATACTTCAATGCCAGATCATAGTTCCCGAACATGTAATTGAATGAGGCCATAGCTATAGAGCCGCTGTAAGTAAGGTAATTGTCTTCTATTTCATGTCCCCGCGCGTATGTTTTTTCGGCATACTCCATACCGTCGGGATCTCCCATATAATAATATGTGATCGCGAGATTGGCCGTAATTACATAGTACATCCCTGGGTCGGGCAGGTTTTCTGCGATACGAAGTCCCTCCAGGAAATAATTTATCGCTTTGGGATAATCGCCTTCGTGGTCTACGGCATAAAGGCCCAGGGTGCAATATATACCGGCCATATACTTTCCGTTATTTTCCGCCTCTGCATAATTGTGCGCGACGTCCAGGTAATAACGCATTGAATCCGGGACATTGATCTCCATATACGACTGCCCCAGCATACTTGCCGGATATATTATATACTCGGGATCCCCACTCTTCATACCATGCTCGAAAAATGGCAGCATGAGTTCGATAACCCCCCTGTGGTTATAAGACCTGACATATATGCTGGCGGCTTTTTTCGCGGTTTGGAGATCGTAGGGATCCTTCTCGAGCCGGTCGAGTATTTGCTGTAGAGCGGGATTTGTTCCGGCATCGGTTGCGGCGCTGTCCGGGAATTGTGAATAAGATGGAGCGCAGACGCATATAGCAGCTGACAGGAACACTATAATATACCGGAGTAATTTCATTTGGTTGCAGGATTTCGGATATTCCGGCCCTATACCGGCGAAACCCGCTCTAAAGTTACTAAAATCTGAACGAAAAGCAATAATGGCATGGCATTCAGGTATTGAATTATTTTAATGAATAATAAATCCTTTATATTACCAAACAGTTTTAAATCGATACATGAATGCTCTTATTCCAAGCTATTAATTATCTTTGTATGTTATATATAACTATTAATGATAATTTATGTCAAACAACATACCCGAAAAGACAATAGAGAGGCTGAGCGAATACCGCCGGACCCTCGCCAACCTGCATAAGCAGGGTGTTACGCATATATTTTCACACGTATTGGCAGGGATACACGGTATAACCGCAGTGCAGGTAAGGCGCGACCTTATGCTGATAGGGTTCTCGAGCGATACCAAGAAAGGCTACGACGTCGAGGTGCTGATAGACTTCATAGGCGATATCCTCGACAGCGCCGATTCGATGAATATCGCCGTTATCGGCATGGGACATCTCGGGCAGGCGATCACCAAGTATTTCAACAGCAAGAGCCGTCCCAACCTGAAGATCGTGGTCTCGTTCGACGTCGATCTGCAGAAGGCCGGGAGTGATTTCGACGGCATTCCCTGTTACCACACCGATATGTTCGAGGAGATAGTGGACAAGGCCGATATAAATATAGTAATCCTGTCATGCCCCTCGAGGGTGGCGGAGAGTTGGGTGTTGCCGATAGTCAACGCGGGTATTAAAGGGGTGCTGAATTTCACATCCAAGCCCCTGAATTTTCCCCTGGGCATAATAGTGGAAAATTACGATATTACGACGCTTCTCGAAAAAGTGGCGTACTTTGTGAAGGAAAACGAAGGCAACGATAATTAAAGATATTTTGCCATGAAGGTATTTACGCTTACAGACAGCCTTCACGTCATAAAAGATCCGGTAGTGACTCTGGGCTCTTTCGACGGGGTGCACCTCGGCCATCGCAAGCTCCTCGACGCCGTTAAAGCCAAAGCTGCGGCTACGGGAGGTGAAAGCGTAGTCGTTACGTTTTCGCGGCACCCCCGGCAGGTATTGCCCGACGGGGGCGAAGTAAGGTTGCTTAATACTTTAAAGGAGAAATTATATCTGCTGGAGGAAGAGGGCGTCGATAACGTTTTCGTACTTCCATTCGACAAGCAGATGTCGCTTATGTCATTCTATGATTTCATAAAGGAGATAATGGTCGGGCGAATAGGCATGAAGTGGCTTGTCGTGGGCTACGACCATCATTTCGGCCGTGGGCAGGAGGGAAACCACGATTCGTTGCGGAACCTGAAGGAAGAATTGGGGTTCGGTCTGGAGCGCGTGGAAGAATATACCGCCGGTGGGACCGACGTAAGCTCTTCCGAGGTGCGCCGACTGATATCGTATGGGGATATGGGC
>CAKUKW010000085.1 GCA_934663885.1 uncultured Tidjanibacter sp. | reverse complement strand
CCCCGGATGGGAAATGTATGAAAGGGGCGGCGACTATGTATCTGTTTCGGCAAAATTTGCCGAGGCGTTATCCCAAAAGCGTCTCGGAATGCTCTGGGCGACATTGCGCGCCGATCCGTGGACGAGAAAACCTTATCCGACGGACTGAACCCGGAACTCGCCGCCGAAGCGGTGAACGCCATACAAAAGTATGCGATAGAAAATACAAGGCTCGGCATACCTCTTTTCATAGCAGAAGAATGCCCTCACGGGCACATGGCGATAGGAGCCACCATTTTCCCTACATCCATAGGACAGGCGAGTACATGTAATCCGGGACTGATAGAAAAGATGACTGTCGTAATAGCCACCGAAGCGTCGTCACAGGATATACGATTGTCATGGGATATATCCCTCTGAATTTCGGACTGACCTTTAAAAACTTATTTGCCCGGAAAAAACAAACCTCCCGGAGCCACAGTTAAACGTTACACTTTTAAATTAAAAAATCCAGGGCAGTAAAACCCCGGATTTTTAGCATTGCGTAAGAATTATTATTTATTCTTCTTGTCGTAGTGCTTCTGGTAACGACTCATGAATTTGTCTACGCGGCCAGCAGTGTCGACAAGTTTCATCTTGCCGGTATAGAACGGGTGCGAAGTGTTGGAGATTTCCATCTTATAGACCGGGTATTCCACGCCGTTCACTTCGATAGTCTCCTTCGTATTCACCGCCGAACGGGTGATGAATACGTGGTCGTTGGACATATCCTTGAATGCCACCAACCTGTAATTCTTGGGATGAATATCTTTTTTCATTGCTTTTCCTCCTGTTACTATTCTTCTTTTGCGTTTTCAGCTGGCTTCTCGCCGCCTTCGGGAATCACGGAGAAGTGAAGGGTCGCCTTTACTTCCTTGTGCAGCCTTACCATAGCTTCGTATTCGCCTACGGTTTTCACACTGTCCACCGATATAATCTTACGGTCTACTTCAATACCCTTTTCAGCCATAGCCTCCGCGAGGACAGCCGAAGTTACCGAACCGAAAATCTTGCCGTCCTCGGCTTTCATTTTGATTACCAGGTTAAGAGCTTCAACTTTAGATGCCAAAGCCTGAGCGTCTGCAAGTATCTTGGCATCCTTGTGAGAGCGCTGCCTGAGGTTCTCCGCAAGTACTTTCCTTGCAGATTCCGTAGCCACTACCGCCAGTCCGTTGGGAAGGAGATAGTTATTGGCATATCCGGGTTTTACATTTACTATATCGTTTGTGTAACCCAGGTTGTCTATGTCTTTTTTAAGTATTACTTCCATATCTCTTTCCTCCTTATTTCATTAAGTCTGTTACGAACGGAAGGAGAGCCAGATGGCGCGCGCGTTTTACGGCCTGGGCCACTTTCTTCTGGAATTTCTGGGAAGTACCGGTAAGGCGGCGGGGAAGTATTTTACCCTGCTCGTTGAGGAACTTCTTCAGGAATTCAGCGTCCTTATAGTCCACATATTTGATGCCTGCCTTTTTGAAACGGCAGTATTTTTTCTTCTTTACATCGACGGATACCGGATTGAGGTACCTGATTTCGGATTGATTGTTAGGTGCTGCCATGCTCTATTCCTCCTCTTTTTTAGGCTCGGCTTCAACACTCTTGCCGGCGAGTTTGTTTCTGCGTTTAACTGAATATTCGGCGGCGTATTTGTCCTGGCGGAAAGTCAGGAAGCGGATGATACGCTCGTCGCGGCGGTACTGCGTTTCAAGGGTGTCGATAATAGTACCTTCGCCCGTGAACTCGATCAGGAAATAGTAACCGGTGGTCTTTTTCTGAATAGGGTAAGCGAGCTTTTTAAGCCCCCAGGCCTCTTCATTGACAATCTGACCCCCGTTTTCGGTGATAACACCGCGGAATTTGCCTACCACCTCTTCGAGTTGTGCATCTGAAAGCACCGGTGTGGCAATGAAAACGGTTTCGTAGTTGTTCATAAATGAATTATTGATTAATAAATAGCGCAAAAATGCGGGTGCAAAGATACTAAAATATTGAACTCCGGCAAATTTATGCCGGTTATTTTATGCAAAAAGCCGGCAAAAAGACTCGTTCATCTGCAAAACGTTACCGTACTCTCAATTTACGGCCCGGATAGATGGTCGTAGTAGCGGTGATATTGTTAAGCGCACAAATATTCTTTACCGTAGTGCCGTATTTCGAAGCTATCCTTGAAAGGCTTTCTCCTTTCTTTATAGTATGGTACAGCGGGTCCGATACCGCTGACCCTATGCTGCTGCTCGAATAGGCTGCTATATTGTCCAATATTTCCTCCGAGGAAAGTTCCTCTTCAACCGCCGCCGCCATCACCGTGTCTTCGAAATCATAATCTTCCTCCAGCGTATCGGAAGCCCTCGAATGTATATTCAGGTATGATTTATTCAACACGAATGTTTTATAGCGGATATCCCCCGTACTGAAATCGATAATATGCTCGGGGTCAAACGTCTGGTCGCAGTAGCGCATCTCGAAATGGAGGTGGGGGCCTTTACTGCGGCCAGTATTTCCGCAGTAGCCTATTACCGCTCCCGCTTTCACGTAATCACCGACTTCGACATTGGCCCTTACCAGGTGGGCATACCACGTTTCAAGGCCGTTTTCATGCCTTATAATCACAAGGTTGCCGAACCCTCCCGGGTTGAACTGCGAATATCTCACCTTACCGCTGAACGTGGCGTATATCGGCTCTCCGACTCTCTTCGGGATATCGACCCCGTTATGGTTGCGCCTTCTGCGGGGCCCGTACTTCGACGATACCTTCCCTATAGTAGGAGCGTGAAAATCCTCCATGCCCGCTATAAGGTCGAACTCGACCACGGTCGGTATATCTTTGAGTTCTATATCCTTGTACGCAAAGACGTGCTCAGTGACCCAGTTTTTCGAAAAGACTTCATCCGACAACCTTTCCCGGAGGTCGGTATAATGGTAACTCCATGTATTATTCGTGTACAATACAACTTTTACGGTCGGGTCGGTGGTGTCAAGCGTGTCGACGGCCACGCGCGGCAGCTCTTCCAGTTTCGGGGGAACGGTTCGCCGCTGGGCGTGCAGCGCGCATGCGGACGCCGCCCATAAGACCAATATGATTATCGCTCGTTTATCGTACATTTATTTTAGGCAAAGTAATAGCTTAATATTTCAGGTTAATCCTCATTTTCTTCATTCAATAAGACGGCAGCAGCTTCGAGCGCCGTATAAAACTCTTCTCCGAAAGCCCTGATAAGAGGCGCTTTCAGTCCCATATATACAGGAGTTCCGAAACCGTTGCCGCAGCCGCACGGGTGGTTACAAACAGACCACCTGTGATAATTGAGCCCTACGGAGCCGTGCCTGAACTTTTTCACCCTTATAGGATACAGATGGCACGAGAGTGGTTTTATAAATCCTGTCTTACCCTCCTTGTAAGCCTTTTCTATGGCACAAAAAGTTATCCCCTCCTTCTGGAATGAGAAAGCGCACTCGGCGTCATTTATCAAGGGAGTCGTTAAATCCCCATCCATATCTAATACGGCAAACCCGCTTTCCTCAATGGCCGCAATCCCTTCCTTTGTCATAAAGGGGCGGTAAGCCGCATATTCGGCCTCGAGTATTCCCGCCTCCTCTTCTTCCAGCGGCGCCCCGGAGTTACCGTCAACGCAGCACATACCCTTACATAGGGACAGATCACAACTGAAACGCTCCGTTAGTATATCGGTGGTTATGATCTTACCGTCTATTTCGATCATCGACTGCATCGGGTATCTTCAATTATTATGTCTATCAGTTCCGTCATAGTCATACCGCAAGCGACAATTTGCTTCGGCACAATACTGCCGGGACTCATCCCCGGAATGGAGTTTATCTCTATCATATATATATCGCCGGAAGGGGTAACGATAAAATCGGCACGCGCTACTCCGCGACATCCGCAAGCCTTATAAACCTCCAGCCCCAAAGCCTGCAGCCTGGCGGAAAGCCCTTCCGGTATATCGGCGGGCACAATCTCTTCGGAGCGGCCTTCGGTGTACTTGGCCTCGAAATCGAAGAATTCATTCTTGGATATGATTTCAGCTACCGGAAAAACATATTCCTTCTGCTCCGTGACAACTACGCCCACGCCGAACTCCCTGCCGCCGATAAACTCCTCTACCAGGGCAGAACCTCCTTCATCCCAGGCCATGTTCACCGCCGCTTCGATCTCCTCCACTCTCTTCACTTTACTCACACCGAAACTGCTGCCGCTGGCGTTTGGCTTTACGAAGACAGGCATGCCGAGTTTCTCCGATATGCCATTAACATCTGCACTATCTCCCCGGGCGATAACTATTTCCTTTGCGAGGTTAAGTCCTTTTATTCCGCGCACGGTCCGTTTGGCCAACTGCTTGTCGAATGTCACCACAGTCGATACCAACTCCGATGATGAGTACGGAACCTTCATCATATCGAGATACCCCTGTATCTTACCGTCTTCTCCCGGCGAACCGTGTATCATTATGAAAGCATAGTCGAACACGGTCCGGCAGCCGTTTACGGTTATCGAAAAGTCGTTACGGTCAAGCAGCCATTTCGTTCCATCACTGTCGGTGTGGCTCCACTCCCGTCCGTAAATGTCGATAAGCATGACGTCATATTTTTCACGGTTGAAAGCGGCTTCAACCATAGCGGCGCTCTTCAGGGCTATCTCACGCTCGGAAGAATCACCCCCTGCAAGAAGTGCGACTTTAAGTTTCATCGTTTCATCTGGATTAATTTAATGAAATATTCGCAGAATGAATTATGAAAGTACGGGTTAAGGATTATATATATCCTTATAGCGGAACTCCAGTATCTCATATATCATCTTCAGGTATTGGTCTGCCTCTACGGAAGAGGGATCGAGCTCCTTTACCTTCTGAAAATCGTTTATTGCCTTACCGAATTCGTTTGCGCTGTAAAACCTTTTGCCGCGCTCTATATAAAGCGTGATATCGGCAGGGTGTTCGCCTATCTGTTCGGTGAGGCTTTCTATGGTTATTTCATGGTCCATAACGAGTGTGTTTTAATATAAATGCCAACCGCGGGAGGGATCATACTTTCCACGGGGGTGCCATGTACTATGGCGTTTCTTATTTCAGTCGATGAGTAATCGTAAAACGGGGCTCCCTCCAATAATATTACTCGGCTCTTCAGTGATACCGGAATATCGTTTTCGCTATACCCGCGACGGGGATAAACATATATTTTATAATTATCGAGCAGTTTCCGCCACTCTTTCCATTTTTCAAATTCGGGCATTATATCGCTGCCTACCAGAAGCGAAAATTCATTTTCGGGATATTCGTTTTCCAATACGCTCAACGTATCGATGGTATATGATGGTTTCGGCATTCGGAACTCTACATCGCAGGCTTTCATCCTACCGGAGAATTCTGAGCCGGCGATGGCTATGCGCACCATTTCAAGGCGATCATGTTCGTCTATAAGTATCCCCTGCGGTTTCAGGGGATTGCGCGGCGAGACCACGAACCACAGCTCACAGGCGATGTTGTTCAGCAATACATGTCCGGCTATGGCCATGTGCCCGTTATGGACGGGATTGAACGAGCCGAAATACAACATCACCGAAACCATAGCAACTATTCTTTTGAAAGAAAATCCCCTACCAGTTTTTCTGTTACATCCACTGCGGTATCCAAATCGTCGTTAAGTACCACATAATCGAACTTCGGGGCAAATTCAATCTCCCTTCCGGCTTTCGCCAGCCTCTTTTCAATTTTCTCGGGAGAATCGGTACCTCTTTTCCGCAGCCTTTCATGTAAAGCATCCACCGACGGGGGCATGACGAATATAGCAAGCGCGTCCTCCCCGAATATTGATTTCAACCGCAGCCCGCCGACCACGTCGACATCGAAAAGAATCGCGTATCCTTTATCCCATATCCTCTCAACTTCCGAACGGAGGGTTCCGTAATGTGTCCCCGCATAAACTTCTTCCCATTCGACAAACTTTCCCTCTTCCACCGCAGCCCGGAATTGTTCAGGGGTAAAGAAGAAATAATCTTCGCCGTGCCTTTCGGTTCCACGCGGTGATCTCGAAGTCGCCGACACCGAAAATTCCAGATTGGGGAACCGCTCCATAAGGGCATGCACTATGGTTGTTTTCCCCGAACCTGAAGGCGCGGAAAATATAATGAGTTTACCGTTCCTTTTATGCTCCATAAATACTTTGGTAAGAATACAGCTGAGAATAAGAAATTATAGAATATTCAGTATCTGCTCCTTGATTTTCTCCAGCTCGTCCTTCATCCGGACCACGATTTTCTGGATATCGCTGTCGTTCGCTTTGGAGCCGAGCGTATTAATCTCCCGGCCTATCTCCTGTGCTATGAAGCCAAGCTTGCGGCCGGGATTATCTTCCGATGAAGCAACCTCGCGGAAATACCTGCAATGGTTATCCAACCTCACCTTTTCCTCTGTAATATCCAGTTTTTCGACGTAGAATATCATCTCCTGCTCGAGCCTGTTTTCATCGACCTTGAGGTCGAGTGCGAGGATATTTTCCCTGATCCTTTCCTTCACGGCGTCGACACGGCGTTTTTCGAACGGAACAACCTCTTTCTTGTATTCTTCGATTCTGCCTATCCGCCCCAGAATATCGTCGATAAGGGTTTTCCCTTCCTGAAGACGGAAACTGTCGAATTCCTTCATCGCATTGTCCGCAGCCGACAGCAGGGCCTTTTTCTCCCGTTCCCCAACTTCACCCGATTCGTTGCTGACGACCTCCGGCATACGGAGAATGGAAGACATCATTGCCCCGACGAGATCCTCACGCCCCTGTCCCATATCTTCAGAAAGTTCATTAAGCGTATTAAAATACGCCTTGAAGAGCTCTTTATTTATAGTGGACGCAGGAGCGGAAGCCTTATTTTCATAAGTAATAAAAATGTCCGCTTTACCCCTTTGTATAACCTTCACCGCACGGTTCCTGATTTCATACTCCAGGGGACGGTACATGGAAGGGGATTTCACTGAAAGGTCAAGTTGCTTGCTGTTAAGGGACCGTACCTCGACGGTAATTGTCCTGTTGTCCGTTTCGGCTACGGCTTTACCGTAACCGGTCATAGATTTTATCATAAAACGACGCGATTTTAGAATACAAATTTACTCTATTTTTCCGTTATGCGTGAAAACGGCATGAATACAATTTTAAAAAACCGAAATCCAGGGAAAATTACCGGGTACTTATAAGTGTGAGACAGGGTTTTATAAGTTTTTTAATATTTTTGATCTGTAGCCTTCGCAATACGTTGATGCGACAACTAATCCTTTGTATTTTTTTATTGAATAAAACTTACAAAATCGACATAAAAAATAACCCGGAGTTACGAATTAAAAGCTAAAATGCCTTTATAATAAATTTAAGGTAAAAGTAGCCTATATCGGAAAATAATTAATACTTTTGTTGCTGGATAATTATGATTCTTCAAATAACCTATAAAAACACTAACAATTTAAAGTTATGAAAAAGTACAATTTCAATGCGGGACCATGCGTTTTGCCGAAAGAGGCTATAGAATCATCTATCGAGGCCATCAGGGACTTTGACGGTACAGGCATCGGCCTCCTCGAAATTTCACACCGTACCCCGGGTTGGGAAAGGATAATGGCCGAGACCGAACAACTGTGGCGCGACCTTCTGAACATACCGGACAATTATGCCGTTCTTTTCCTCGGCGGCGGCGCGTCCACGCAGTTCTTTGAAGTCCCTGCCAATATCATGAAAAAGAAAGCCGCTTACCTTCAAACCGGTGTGTGGGCCAAGAAGGCGATAAAAGAGGCCAAATTCTACGGAGACGTGGAGGTCGTTGCTTCTTCAGAGGACAAGAACTACACCTATATCCCCAAAGGATACACGATCCCGGCCGACGCGGACTATTTCCATATCACTACCAATAACACTATTTACGGAACCGAAATACATGAGGATATCACATCACCCGTAACATTGGTTGCCGATATGTCATCCGACATCATGAGCCGTCCGGTGGATATCAAGAAATACGGAATCATCTACGGTGGTGCACAGAAGAACGTTGGCCCTGCAGGCGTGACTTTCGTGATTGTACGCAAAGACCTGCTTGGCAGCTCGGAGCGCAAACTCCAGACGATGGTAGACTACCGCACCCACATCGGTGCCGAACTGCGTGACAACTCCATGTTCAACACACCTCCCGTTTTCCCCATCTTTGTGATGCACGAAACCCTCAAATGGGTTAAGGAACTCGGCGGGCTCGAAGTAATGTATAAGATGAACAAGGAAAAGGCGGAGCTTCTTTACAACGAAATCGACCGCAACAAAATGTTCATGGGTACAGCGGTCAAGGAAGACCGTTCTCTGATGAACATCTGTTTCGTG
>CAKUKW010000084.1 GCA_934663885.1 uncultured Tidjanibacter sp. | reverse complement strand
CATCGGAAAACTCACACAGGATTGTCATGGCCGGCTGGATATACAGGGTTGCATCTGTAGCGGCGGTTGTTTTACTGACCATAGGTATAACATTTACTGTGACACGGTATGCGGACCAGCCTACCATATACTGCTATGTCAACGGCCAGCCCGTGACCGATATAGACTATGCAACGCGCCAGGCGGAGATGGCCGCGCGCATACTGGAAGGAAACATGAAGACTTCTGCCGAAGGTATAAATGCGCTCGCCGAGGCCAGCAAGCCTATCGAGCAGCTCGGAAAGGTACTCCAGATGATTGGAGTCGAACCGGGGGAGGAAAACCAGCAATAGAATAAACAGACAAATACAACTAACATAAAAACCTAAAGACTATGAAAAAATTTACTTTATTCATCATTCTTGCTGTAATCGCAGCTACCGCGGCAGTTCCGGCAAGCGCACAGTATGTAGTAAAACAGGAAACCACCCAGATAGTGGTGGCAAATCCCGACGGGGACAATGTGGTAAGTATATGCACCACTTCACCCCAGAATGACAAGCTCACCATCCGCGTCGCCGGCATGGAAATAGTCCTCGGCGACGGCAACGGCAGCGTTACAAGCGGACCAGTGAAGAGTACCGTAAAGAAAACCAGAAGGACGAGTGTTGCTTTCGGGAGCTCGTACCAGGCTTTCCTGGAGGTCGGCGTCAATATGCTGCCGAGCCCCGATTATTCCCTTTATTCGGGAATGAACCTCGGCGTACCGGACGATTTCATGGTGCTCAATAACATGAAGTCGCTGCAGTGGGCGCTCTCCATTACCGACATGGCGCTATACCTGAACCGCAACCGATCTCTGGCTATTTCGATGGGATTGCAGGCCGTATTCGACGACTACACATTCAGCGAGCAACTTACGCTCGTAAAAGAAGGCGGAATGCTCATTCCGGAAATGATAGATAACAAATACAAGAAATCAAAGCTGACTACTTTCTCGCTCAAGGTTCCAGTGCTGTTCCATATCGGCAGCGGCAGGTCGTTCAATTTGTCGGCAGGTGTTTACGGAGGGGTCGTACTGGCTGCCCACACTAAGATTAAGAAACCCGTAGAGAGAATGTACGACCCGTATGTGAGCCCGTTCTACTATGGCCTCACCGCCAGGCTCGGCTTCAGGGATTATTATGTTTACGCCAACTACGCCCTTTCTGAAATGTTCAAGAAAGACCGCGGCCCCGTCGTTGCACCCATTACCATAGGCCTCGGCATAGGTTTCTAATGATTTAATATCTAAATGACCAAAAGTCCATAAAATACGCCCTTATTTTAACAGGCTTCACGCATAACCTCCATACTTTTTAACAACAACACGCCATGAAAAAGATATTGATAACAGTTTTACTGGCACTTGTCGCCGTATCGGCCTCGCACGCCCAATACAAGGTCGATACGGGCGACAACAAAATTGTCGTAACCGGCAAGGACGGCGAACAGATAATCAACATAGTTCCCGGAGAGAAGAATAACATCTCGCTCGAAGTGCTGGGTTTTAAGGTGAAACTCGGCAGCGAGGAGCAAAAAGCCAAGGAAATACAACGCAGGCAGCACAAAAGGATTTATGGCAACCTCGGATTTATAGAACTGGGGTTTAACGAGATACGGTATGCGGACTACTCGATGTATCCCGAAGGAAGCGGAGGTTACTTTAAAACCTACAGCTGGCAGTCATGGAATTTTACCATGACGATAATGAACCTCTCTTTCAAGCTTAATAATTCGGGCAGCCTCGCCTTCACTACGGGCCTGCAGTGTACCTTCAATACTTTCGGGCTCGACAGGCATTTCGCGCTCACCGAGCAAAACGGTATGGTAACCCCCGTCCGCAGTGACGAACCTTATAAATCTTCCATAATATACCAGGGAGGGTTCAGGCTTCCGTTGTATATCGATACCAATCTATCGAACGGATTGTATACCAGCATCGGAATAAACCTGGATTTCATGGGCGGAGACGCGACGGTAAGGAAGCCCCGAGAGGTAAGTTGCCGTCCTTATTTTAATAATATGCAGGTAAGCCTGGGGATGAAAGTAGGCTGGAGAAACGTTCATATTTACATGAATATCCCGATGCTCGATCTCTTCAAGAACGGCCGGGGGCCTATCGTAAACTATAACTCTATCGGTTTAGGTTTCGATTTTTAGTAGCGGCCATAAGAAAAACGAAAAACAACACACGATATGAAAAGGATAATAATAGCGATCACCCTGCTTATGGTTCCCCTGGCGCTTTCCGCGCAGACCAAAAGCTTCAGGGAGTTCAGCGGCAAATATTCGGGGCGCGACGGCTACACGATGATAGAGATGTCGGGGGAAATGTTCAAGACCATTGGCGGCAACGTCACCGTGAAATCCGATGACACCGATATCTCTTCGCTCTTGAAACAGATAAAGAACATGGTTATAATAATATCCGAAAATCCGTCGTCCGGTTTCGCGGAGGACGTGCAGAGCATGATAAAATCGGGAGGCTACACTTCGATGGCGGTTATCAGCGAAGGGGAGCAGACCTCGAAGTTCTACGTGATCCAGAAAAACGGGAAGACTTCGGAATTCCTGATGACGGTGCTGGGAGCCGGCGACAATGTGATAATGTCGATAACCGGAGAGAACCTCGATGTTTCCCAGATAACCCAGTTCGCGCGGAAAACAACGGGTGCGGATTAGTTTTCAGTTAATAAGGATTAGTTTCCGTTTTAGTTTTAGTTTGTGTGAATTAACGACACGCCCGCTGCCCAGTGCAGTGTAGAAATGCGCCCGGAAGATAGCAACCGGGCGCATTCGTTTTATATAGTCTCAAAAAAATGCTAAACAGTATACAGATACCTCCTTATACTCTTCTTAGGTGTCTTTTCGAATTCCGTCGGGTAGAGGACCACGCTCGCCACTCTTTCATAAGGGGCTACAAGTGTATTGAGCTCCTTCAGCACATCTTCCATGACCGGTTTAAGGTTAGTGTGCGATATGCCGTCCTGGTCGACCTGTTCGTAATCGGGGACCACCAGCGCCACGAGCTTACCCTCACGTTCGACTATAAGGCTCTCCATAACGTAGTTGAGGTTGTTTAGCTTGGCCTCTATCTCCTCAGGATAGATATTCTGTCCACTGCCAAGGAGTATCATCGTCTTGTACCGTCCTCGTATATAAAGTACATTGTCCTCATCCATAGTACCCATGTCGCCGGTTTTAAACCAACCGTCTTCGGTAAACATCTCGGCGGTGGCTTTATCATTTTTGAAATAACCTTTCATTACATGTTCCCCGGTGACCTGTATCTCTCCCGGGATGTTTTTCTGGTCGGGCGAATCTATCCTCGCCGTCATAAAGGGCTCCACTACCCTGCCCGCCGATTTCGGCTTGTAGCCTTCGTCATAACCGGAATAGCTGATAAGCGGCCCGGTCTCCGTCATGCCGTAACCTACTACGACAGGGAATTTAATCCTGGACAGGAACTCCTCCACTTCGGCATTGAGGGCCGCCCCCCCGATGACCACCTCGATCAGTTCCCCGCCGAAAGCGTGGATAAGTTTTTTCCGGATAGTGTTGTATATAGTGGAATCTACGCCGGGTACTTTGAGGGCGGCTTTCATCCATCCCTTACCCAGCATCGGGAATATCTGTTTCTTAACTACTTTCTCCAGTATAAGCGGCACGCTGCATATAACGTTGGGTTTCACCTCGCCGAGCGCCTCGAGCAATATCTTCGGCGAAGGAATTTTTCCTAATAAGGTTATATGGGTACCGGCCGCCAAAGAGCAAAGCATATCTATGGCGCACCCGTAGGCGTGGGCCAGCGGAAGGAAAGCCAGTACGCGGGAACCGGCGAAATGCCTCTTCTTCGGGAGGCAGAAAGCTACCTGGCCCGTCAGGTTGTTCACGGTCAGCATAACACCCTTACTGAACCCGGTCGTACCTGATGTATAACTCAACAGGCAAACCTCGTCGTTTCCTATCTCTGGATAGCTTATATCCTCCACACGGAAACCCTTGGGGTACTTGCTCCTGTAATGTTTGACGATGTTTTTCTGGTAACGCGTGAGGGATTCGCCGTTGCGCTCGAACATGCAATGAAAATCGGTAAGCGAGAATGCCGCCTTGATATCCCTGACCATATCCTCGTCGACCACATCCCATATATTATCGCTCAGGAAAAGCAGCTTAGACTCGGAGTGGTTTATAATATGGTTTATGTCATTGGGATTGAAATCCTGTAATACCGGCACAATAACCGCCCCGTACGTAATGACCGCAACATAGGTTATGACCCACCGCGGATTGTTGCGGCCTATAAGGGCCACTTTTTCACCTTTCTTCAGTTTGGCCTCTGTAAACAGCAAGTGCAGCCTGGCTATCTCCTTGGCCATCTCATAATACGAAAACGACTCCTTTTTGAAATAATCTGTGAGTGCCGGCAGCTCCCTGTGTTCACGGAAACTTGCCTCGTACATACTGATAAGGTTATCCTGAAGCATATATAGTGGTTTTATGTTATCGGCCGGGGCCTGAAAAACGCGTATTATTCAAAGTTAAAAAATAAAATAATAAATCCCAACCGAGTTCAGTGTTTTTAACACTGAACGAGCTCATCGACGAGCTTCTTGCCGCCGCAGCGAAGCGCAGGGGCGAGAATACTGGCGAGGAGATAACAACCGCATGATTAAGGCCGGCCTTACAGGTGTGTCCCGGGCATTCAAGGTCGGTCTTTCACGTAGTATAAAGGTATCGGCGAATGCTCTTCTTCGGCGTTTTTTCGAATTCGGTTGGATAAAGCACTATCTCGGCCACCCTTTCGTAATTGCCAAGAAGCGAATTGAGCTCCTTCAGGTTATCGTTCATTATTTCGGGAAGCTTCGCCGGAATGATGCCCTCGGCGTCCGCCTGCTCATAATCGGGAACCACCAGTGCCACTATCCTGTTGTCGCGCTGCACCACGAGGCTTTCCATCACGCAGCGGAGGTTATTCAGTTTTGCCTCTATCTCCTCCGGATAAATATTCTGTCCGTTGGAGCCCAGAAGCATGGTTTTACTGCGGCCGCGGATAAAAATCGTACCTATCCTGTCGGTAGTTCCCATATCGCCGGTGTGCAGCCAGCCGTCGGGCCCGAGTACGTCGTCGGTGGCCTTCTGGTTCTTATAGTACCCCAGCATGACATTCTCTCCGCGGGTAAGTATCTCTCCCGGAATATTATAAGGGTCTGGCGAATCTATCTTAAGTTCCATTATAGGCTCGAGGATGCGGCCGCACGAGGTCGGAATGAACTCCCAGTAATCCGTATAGCTAATAAGCGGGCCGCACTCGGTCATCCCGTATCCCACGCAGAACGGAAATTTAATTTTCACCATGAAATCCTCGACTTCCTTGTTGAACGGCGCGCCCCCTATTATAACATGGCTCAGCTCGCCGCCGAAAATCTCCATGAGCTTGCGCCTTATCCCGTTAAAGACCCTCTGTTTGAGACCCGGAATCCTTACTGCGAGCTTAGCGAATCCTTTGCTTATTTTCGGGAACACCTGCTTGCGGACTATCTTCTCCACGAGCAGCGGCACGGTTACCACGACATTCGGTTTTACTACGCTCATTGCCTCGATTAGTATCTTCGGAGCCGGCATCTTACCGAGCAGGGTAATATGGGAGCCGACGCTCAGCGGTGCCAGCATATCTATCGCGCAGCCATAAGCGTGGGCCAGCGGCAGGAACGACAACACGCGCGAACCGCGGCTGTGTATATGATGATGTTTGTCTACGAACCATACGTTACCGGTAAGGTTGTTAACCGTAAGCATCACGCCCTTGCTGAACCCCGTAGTCCCTGAAGTATAATTGAGCAGGCAAAGGCCGTCGTTCGGTATGCCGGGGTAAGATATATCGTCCACCTTGAATCCTCTCGGATAGCGGGCCCGGAAATGTTTCCCTATACTATCCTGGAACTCAGTTATAGCATTTCCTTCCCTCTCGTAAACGCAATGCCCGTCGGTAAGCGAAAAAACCGCTATTATCTCTTTTTGATCCTCTTCGTTTATTATATCCCAGAAATTGTCACCCAGGAAAAGCAGCCTGGAATCCGAGTGCTTTATAATATGGTTCACATCGTTGGGCGAAAAATCCTGGAGCATGGGCACTATAACCGCCCCGTATGTTATGGTGGCTATATATGTAAATACCCAGCGTGAATTATTACGCCCGATAAGGGCTATCTTGTCACCTCTTTCGATACCGCACTTTTCGAACAGCAAATGCAGCTTGGCTATCTCCTTAGCCATATCGAAATAGGAGTAGGTCTCTTTTTTAAAATAGTCCGTAATGGCCGAAAGCTCCCTGTTTTCACGGAAACTACGTTCATACATCCTGATAAGGTTCTCCTCCATCATATCAATTAAAAGGGTTATTTTAGCGGGATATGAAACTTTATATCTCCGTATGCCGGAGACGCCTCAGCTTCGTCCCGCGCGAAAAATTATAATAACATTTTTTACCAATAAGGTTCAGTCAGACTCTATACTTTTCCTGCTCTTTTTCAATAGGTACGTTTTATTTTCCTGCCCTTTCGTCAGCCGGGAGATATTCTTCCAGTGAGTGAAAATAAGCAACAGCGCCACCGCACAGCAAAATAGAGTCAGCGGAACGTAGGTCTGCCCGAATACTAAAGCGGTGTAAATGGGAAGCATCACACCCGCAACCATGGACGAGAGCGAAACGTAATGTGATATAGCCAATACTATAACGAATGTAACCAGACAGAGCAGTACTGCAGGGGGATAGACGGCCATCACCGCGCCGGCGAGCGTTGCTACGCCCTTGCCTCCCCTGAAGCCGGCGAATACGGGGAAAATATGGCCGAGGACGACCGCTGCAGTGAGTACGAACTTCATGTTCCACATCTGGGGTGTGCCGTCTGCGAAAGAAGAAGCATACGCAAGCGATACGGCCACGAAACCTTTCACGAAGTCTATCGCAAATACGGACAGTCCCGCCTTGGTGCCCAAAACCCTGAAAGTGTTGGTCGCTCCGGCGTTACCGCTACCGTGCTCGCGGACATCGGTCCCGTAAAATCTTTTACCTATCCATACGGCGCTGGGAATAGACCCCAACAAGTAGGCGGCTATGGTCAGTAATACATTCAACACCATTATCAAACGATATGGATAATAAAAGCACTTAATCTGGTCTTCATGGGGTCTGGTGAGACAAATATAGTGAAGATTATCGCAAAGAACAGCAAAACCCGGAGGATTAAAGTAAGTGTTTGATGATTAGGTTTATTCGGCGTTGTTCTTCTTTGTTTCCAACACCCTCCGGTTGGAAAAAAATAGAGAGGTTAAGCGAAAGTTTAGTAACTTATCCGGTGGTAATTTTGAAATATCAATCAACCGCCTGCCAACAACCCGAATAATGGTAATCCCCTCAAAGACCGCTTGTTTTTCCGCAAATCGTTCCTCAAAAATAACCCTTTTTCCGTTCGGATGCGAAAAAGATGAGTTTTTGAAAGAAAATTAGAGATTGTTTCCCACCGGCTCTATATTTTCATTTACGACAAATAGCTCTGTATCAAGTAATTTTACACTTAAAAAAACAGAGTTATGAAACAGGAAGTAAAGGTCTCATTCTACCTCAAAAGAAATGAAGAGAAAAACGGCGAGTGTCCGGTAATGGTCAGGCTCTCCGTAGGTAAAAACTCAGAAATCGCCTTTAGCGCCAAAATGACCGTACCGCAGGCACTATGGGGCTCGGGCCGTGCTGCCGGGAAAAGCCATACCGCCTGCCGGATCAACGCCCGGTTGGACGAAATCAGGGCGTCCGCACTCTCCCATTACCGTGAACTGTCGGCGGTAAGGGATAATGTTACCGCCGAAGACGTTAAGAATCTCGTGCTGGGCATGGCATCCGGGCAGGAAACGCTGCTCGACTATTTCCGCACCCACAATGAGAATTTCGACAAACGTATCGGCGTAAACCGCAAGAAAGGTTCTGAAAAAGGGTACCACCAGACACTGAACCACCTTACAGGCTTCCTCAAAAGCGAGTACAGGGTTTCGGATATTCCCTTTTCCGCATTGGACAGGTCGTTTATCGACAAATTCGACCTCTACCTGAAAATAGACTGCCAGCTTGCGCCGGGTACAATCGTACTGCTTATGACACGCCTCAATACGATTATCGGCCATGCCATCGCCGACGGGATATTGACCCGGTTTCCATTTGCCGGATATGAGCCGCAGCGACCGGAACGCCACCAGAAGTACCTCACCCGGCAGGAACTGGACAAGCTGATGACCACCCCGCTCGCCTGCCCGAAGCATTACCTCGTGCGCGACCTCTTTCTCTTTTCGTGCTATACCGGCATCCCTTACTGCGATATGCGGAAGCTGACGGACGAGGATATTTGCA
>CAKUKW010000083.1 GCA_934663885.1 uncultured Tidjanibacter sp. | reverse complement strand
CCCCCTATTTTGACAGCGACCACCGCGTTACCCGCGCCTTTCGAGGAGTTCGTAACGACCTTAAGCATGGAAGAAGACCCTTTGTCACCGTTGGCGTCGAGGGTGACCGATGAGATCAGTCCGCTGACATCTTCCCACACCAGTTCGCATGTTACCGCGCCCGACATATCGGGACTTGTGGCTGCCAGCACGGTGTTCTCTCTCCATGCTTGATAGGCTTTCCGCACCGGGAAAACAATTGTCCCGCCCGGAGCGACCATATAGCAGTTAGGCGTAGGGGCGTAGGTGCCCTCGTTGTAGCCTTTCAGCCCTTCCGTCGGGTTAGTGTCGTCCCAACGGGCGACCTCCGCCAAAGTGACTTCAACGCCGTTATAGTTTACGTTGACCTGATACGTGTAGGTGTTGCCGCCTACAAATTCATCCGCAGTGTCCACGCTCCATTCGAAGACGCCGTACGGCTGCGCATTGAACATGACTTTGCGCTGCGAATAGGCTTCGGCCCTCTGGGGGATTAGGATCGCTTCCAGCGACAGCTCGCCCGTCTTACGCACGTTTATCGGCGTGGTGCTGTTGCTTTCATTGATGAACACACCTTCCGCCAGCGAGAAAAGTGCCGTCGCAGGCATTCCTTCTATGGTGGCAGAAAGATTCGTGATATCTCCCACCATAGATCCTTTTACGACGTTGAATACGACTTTAGACATCTGGTGCGTGAACTCCAACTCTACCGGTGCGTTTTTGGAACTCTGGGCGACAGCGTTGTTGCTGTAAAGAAACGCAAGGGCTGCCGGATTGCTCTGGTCGCTAACGTCGACAGGATATTTATAATCCTCTATCGACTCCGCATAAGGATAGTAGCCGATGAAGTCTACCTTTCTTCCGCCTGGCATGCGGATATCATTGTTAACGGCGGTGAAAGCCGAACTTGCACCCCCCGAGGCGGCAGTGTAAGCCACATTATCGGCCCTATTTTCTATCGCGCCCGAAGAGAGGGCGCGATTTTCCCCCAACATGAACAGGCCTATGCCGTCACCCGCGTTCCATCTGCTCCCTGATTTTATAGTCGAAACGAACTCGGTCTTGGAACCCCTGCCCGAATCTTCATTGCTGCACGAGCATAACATCGCCGCGCAAAGCGATAAACCGAATATATATATTATTTTCATAGTCTTATTTTTTTAATTATCACCTCTTACTATTTTCTATTCCTGAACGCACCTGATGGGAACTGCCGCAGCGCGGGGAAGCCCGTTTTCCGGTGTGCAGAACCCCTCCGCGATACCGACTGCGGAGCCCTGGCCAGTGTTCCATAAATAGTCTATGGGTTCAGCCGTCCAGATATACGCGTACATGTACCAGAACCATAGCGCCCCGTCATTCGCATGCCGCATACCGGTTTTAGGAAAGAATCCTACTTTGGTAAAATTGAATCCTTGCTCGGTGTATTCGCCCTGGATATCGCCGTACAGCTCCAATAATCCTTTCATGAAATGGTTGTCCCCACTTCCGGCGGGCACCCTCCATCCTTCAGGACATGGATCATAAGGGGTTTTATTGCCGTCGGCATCGACCCACCTGTCTTTCCAGTCATCTTCGGCTATATTATACCAGTCGATAATTTTGTTGTTGCTGTTGTAGTACGGGTCGCTGGCGATAAAAGTCCTGGGACTGACAACCGAATTATACATATTGAGCGAGGGATTGTCTTCGACGCGCACCTGGCCGTAAGCGTTATCCCTGCTTCCGGGATAGTATATGGGCTTGCCGTAACCGTCCCAATCCAGAAGCATTGTGAAAGGTTCCTTGCGCCCCCACTGGTACGCCATACCAACCGAATTAACGTCGTCGACCGTATTGTTCCATGCCCCGAGGTTGCGATCCATCAATACGAAACCGTTGTTACTCTCCTGGCTACCTGGAAGGTTGGGGTCGTAGTCTGTTACCCATATATGCCAGCTCCAGCGTATCTTTCCGTTTATCCTAACTCCTATGACTGCATTACCCGGTCCGAACTTACCGTTTGTGATAACCTTGATAAACGCATTCCGCTCCGAGCCCGTAACAAGCAGATCCGAGATCAATCCATCGTGCTCCTCCCAAATGAGTTCGGCGGTTGGCTCTCCTGCAAGGCTTTCACCGAACGATGCCAGGTCGGTATTGATTTCCCACATCTTGTATGCTTTGGCGAGGGGAATGATAATTCCTTCGCCCGGGGTCACCATATAGCTATTAGGCAGCATGCCGGGATCCGCCGGGACGCCATCCCCGTCGGTCACAATAAAATTGCGTACCGTGCCGCCTTCGAGATTCATATAAGAAGAAATAACATCGAGGGTACGCTCCCCGTTCGATATCTTGAAAAGCACTTCACGCTGTATTACCGTCTGGGCAGGAATGTATGTCCTCAACGATAAGGATGACCCGTCCTTTTCCATATCTATATCACTCACGTCCTCCAGGGTGGTAATCTCTCCGCTTTGCTTTTCGGAGGCAAGGTTCACAACCGCGTCGGTTATCACATTCATCATTTTCCCTCTAATGGCAGAGTGTTTGAAGTCGGGAACGGCTATATCCACCTGTATCAACACCAATTTATGTACAAAAGTGAGCGGTACGTTCTTGGCGGTGTCGAATATCCCCGGTGTACGTGCTGTCATAAAGTCCGCAACTGCATCGGCAGCGTCATATCCGATTGCCGTAGGGTCGGCATTTTCGCAGTAAGGATAGTAGGCGTAGAAATCCAATACCCCGTCGGCGGGATAGAATATCTTGTCGGAAGTGTTTGCCGGCGACCATTCGCCCGCGGCATCACGCACCCATTTTACATTATGTGCGTAATTCATCGCTGCGTCCGCGGAAGGATAGGATTGAACTCCTATCTTATTTCTACGGACTGCAAATATACCGATGGCGTCCCCTTCTTCGAAAGAGGTGTTGAAACGGGCGTCAGTCGCGGCGCGGGTCTGATCCTCTACGTCAATATCGAACCTAACTTCGACCGTGACCTCGGATAACCCCGAGGTATCGGTCTTACTGCATGATGCTATCAATAGAGCGGATAGCAGGATTACCTTAAATGGAATAATTTTTTTCATTTGATCATGATGTTAGAATGGAATAATTCGTATTTAAGAATGTAATTGTATAATGTTATTTATTCAAAAGAAATAAAAAAAGGTGTTAGCCGCAAGGACAAACAGACGAGATGGAAATCGAAAGGTATGAATTCAAAATATGGGGGAATGAAATAGAATACCTCCGGCTTGGATACTCCCGGGGCGTCTTCCAATCCGATTGTGAGTATTATTCTACATCCGCGTTCAGAAAAAAGCCAAGAGCGCCATTATCATACAGGCACCAATCCGGATAAGGAAAGCTCCACAGGCTACTGGAAATCTCTTTAGTATTTATTCCCTATCTTTGGGGAATTGAAAATACGCCTGTTTTCATCTGTCGGAAATTAATAAACGACTATTTTTAATTGACGGTCACACAAGAAGGCAGAACCTTTTAAATGAAAAGAAATAAAAAGATAAACTTCATCACCCTTGGGTGCTCGAAGAACGTGGTCGACTCCGAGCATATCGCGGCGCAGCTGGAGGCGGCAGGATATGAGCTGGAGCACGACTCCAACGACCCCGATGCGGGGATTGTGGTAATAAACACCTGCGGCTTTATAGGAGACGCGAAAGAGGAGTCGATAAACATGATACTGGAATCGGCCGGCATGAAGAAGGAGGGCCTCATCGATAGCCTGTTCGTCATCGGCTGCCTGAGCGAACGCTACGCAGACGAGCTGCGCGTCGAGATTCCCGAGGTCGATGAATACTTCGGAGCCCGCGACCTTACAGGGGTAATAAAATCACTTAACGCCGAATACCGAAATGAGCTGGAAACCGTCCGCCACTTATCCACTCCGTCACACTACGCCTACCTGAAAATATCGGAGGGATGCAACTGGCACTGCTCCTACTGCGCCATACCGCTCATTCGGGGAAAACATGTTTCGGTTCCGATGGAAAAACTGCTCGAGGAGGCGCGGGAACTCTCCCGCAATGGAGTCAAAGAGCTCATTGTCATCGCCCAGGACACGACCTATTACGGTGTAGACATTTATGGCGAACGCCGTCTGGCGGAGCTTTTGCGCGGTCTGGCAAAGATCGACGGCATCGGGTGGATAAGGCTCCACTACACCTATCCCACGGGTTTTCCCGACGACGTCATAGAGGTTATGCGCGACGAGCCGAAAATTTGTAAATACATCGATATTCCTTTACAACACATTTCCGATAACGTACTGGCGGGCATGAAACGCAATATCACAAAAGCGCAGACGCAGGAGTTGATAGCTAAATTGCGCCGTGAGATACCCGGTATCGCTATCCGCACCACTATGCTGGTCGGTTTCCCGGGCGAAACGGAATCGGACTTTGAGGAATTGCTGCAATTCGTAAGCGTCGAAAAATTCGAACGACTGGGCGTTTTTCCTTACTCCGAGGAAGAAGGCACCTATGCCGGGGACAAAATGAAAGACGACATTCCTCAGGCTGAAAAAGAGAGACGCGCGGAAGCTGTAATGGAGCTTCAGGGCAACATTTCGGCGGCGGCGAACGTTTCAAAAGTGGAACGGCGGATGAAAGTGCTCATAGACTCGCGCGAGGGAGACTATTATGTCGGACGGTCGGAGTGGGATTCACCCGAAGTCGACCAGGAGATACTCGTATCGTCCGCGAAGCCGCTTAAAACTGGCAATTTTTACGAAGTAACGATAACGGGCGCCGAGGATTACGACCTATACGCCGAATATAAATGACAATTACGGCTTTGCCGGCCGTAATTACCAGGCCGCTACCGAATTTCTTTTTTTGTTAATTGACGAAAATTCCTTAGCTTTGGGGTGTCCAACAAACCGTTTTTGGGAAATGTCCGGGAATACCGTAGTAAAATCGCTGGCCGAAAAGGCCGACCTTCTGATGAAGGACAACAAGCGCGTCCGTTCCGAAAGGGACGAACTCGCAGCGGCGCGGGAAAAGCTAAGGACAGAGAACAGGGAACTGAAACAGACCGTCGCCTCGCTCGAAAAAAGGATCAAGGTGCTCGAACTGGGGGAAAGTTTCGCGGGCGGAAACGCGGACACAAAACAGGCGAAAGCGCGCATCAATCGTCTTGTGCGGGAGATTGACCGCTGCATAGCTTTAATGAACAGATAACAACCGGATATAAAATGGGGGAACTTTCCCCGCAACTGGCAATAATTATGGCGAAACAAAGGATAACACTCAATGTGGCGGGCGAGTCTTTCGAGATGACGATAGACGACACCCGGGAGGATATCCACCGGTTTGCCGCAAAGAAGATAAACGGCCGGGTGGCAGAGCTTGAAGGCAAATACAAGGGTGTGGAAACAACTACGAAAGCCCTTGCCATAGCCGCTCTGGAGATTTCGATCCAACTGATAGACCTCCAGATGAGCCGCAGCCTCGGGGACGACATCGACGCCCTTGAGGAACTCGACCGGAAACTGGGCGATTATCTGAACAAGCTGTAGAACGGATTTATATGGCCCGCTATTTGCGTGAACATAAATAAAACCGTCAGCATACGTTCTTAACATACGAAACACAGGTTTTTCACATTTGCGTTTTACCGCCGTCACAGGCCTTTACAGGCTGGAAAGTGTACGGCCCGAACGTTACGCCCGTGAAATTCCTGCGGAATTTTCCCGCATAATTCCTATTAGCTTTGCGATGGCTCAACACTTCAAAAATTGGGGTTTACTCAGGGCATCAAAAACAGGCCTTAACCCGGGAATCTGTCTGATTTTTTTACCGAAGTTTATTTCGGAAGAGTTTTTCGATGATTTTTTAATTCCGGAACGATGAGCATGGGGTTTCCCTGTGGCGAGTTCCTAAATTAAGAAAGGGCGGAAAAGACACTGAAAAAAACGAGGGTAAAAAGTTCAAACAGATTCCTAAGGGTGCGCCCCCTGTCTGAAAAATGATACGGCGCCGTTGGACGTTTGCGATGCATATCCTGGAGGCTCCACACATGACTTAGCCGGAGCTTCGTCAAACAGAGTAAGGATTTATGCGGGTTTTTTTATTTTATAGTCTGTTTCAATTTCTTACTGAACATTGTTTTAACAGACTCTTAATTACGACTACACGAACTAACAGATAACTTTTACTAATTTTTTTAAGTCCAATAATTACAATGTCACCAATAATAATAGCAATCATCGTTGGCCTGGCAGTAGCGGTTGTAGGGTACTTCATTGCAACAGCCATGTCGAAGAAAAGCCTCGAAAAGAAGCGCAAGGCCCTTCTGAAGGAAGCCGAAGCGGAGGCCGAAATGATAAAGAAAGAGAAGAACCTGCAGGCCAAGGAAAAATATATACAGCTCAAGAGCGAGCACGACCGCATGGTAAATGAACGCAACCAGAAACTCAACCAGCGCGAGCAGGGCATCAAGCAGATAGAGAGCAACCTCAGCCACAAGCAGGAGGAGCTGGAGAAAAAGCTCCGCGAAAGCGACAAGGTCAAGGAACAGATGGAAGAGCGCATCGCAAGCCTCGACCGCAGGAAAGAAGAAATAGACAGGATAATCAGGGAGCAGAACGTCCGCCTTGAGCAGATAGGAGGCATGAGCAGCGACGAGGCCAAAGAGATCCTCATCGAGAACATGAAGACGGAGGCCAAGTCGGATGCCGCGGCTTTCATAAGCGAAACCGTAGAGGAAGCGAAGATGACCGCCAATAAGGAGGCCAAGCGCATCGTAGTCCAGACTATCCAGAGGGTCGCCACAGAGACGGCTATTGAGAACTCGGTTACGGTATTCAATATAGAGAGCGACGAAGTCAAGGGCCGCATCATCGGCCGCGAGGGACGTAACATACGCGCCCTGGAAGCCGCTACCGGCATTGAAATAATAGTGGACGACACCCCCGAAGCGATCATCCTTTCGGGTTTCGACCCTGTTCGCAGGGAAGTGGCGCGCCTCGCGCTGCACCAGCTCGTTACCGACGGACGTATACATCCCGCACGTATCGAAGAGGTCGTTGCCAAGGTACAGAAGCAAATTGAAGAGGAGATTGTGGAAGTGGGTAAGCGCACGACTATAGACCTCGGTATCCACGGCCTGCACCCCGAACTCATACGCCTCATCGGCAAAATGAAATACCGCTCGTCATACGGACAGAACCTTCTCCAGCACGCCCGCGAAACCGCTAACCTTTGCGGTATCATGGCAGCGGAACTGGGACTCAACCCAAAAGCCGCGCGCCGTGCGGGCCTCCTGCACGATATCGGCAAAGTGCCCGACGACCAGCCGGAACTGCCGCACGCCATCATAGGTATGCAGCTCGCCGAGAAGTACAAGGAAAAACCCGACATCTGCAACGCTATCGGCGCCCACCACGACGAGACTGAAATGACCTCGCTGCTGGCGCCCATCGTGCAGGTTTGCGACGCCATATCCGGCGCACGCCCGGGAGCGAGGCGCGAGGTCGTAGAGTCGTATATCAAACGCCTCAAGGAAATGGAAGATATCGCTCTCTCCTACCCCGGCGTAATGAAGACTTACGCCATACAGGCGGGCCGTGAACTGCGCGTCATAGTCGGCAGCGAGAAGATATCCGACCAGGACGCCGACCAGATGTCGCACGATATAGCCAAGAAGATACAGGATGAAATGACTTATCCGGGACAGGTGAAAATCACGGTTATCCGCGAAACCCGCTCGGTAAGTTATGCGAAATAAGAGTGTGAAAGGATAAGTCATTTCGGATATTTTCTTTTACATTCCCCCTAAATCCCCCTTTGACAAAGGGGGATTTTTTCATGTCTTCGAGGGCGACATGAAAATAGTCCGGGCCAGGTGAAGATCACCGTGATCTGAGAGACCCGTTCGGTAAGTTATGCGAAATAAGAGTGTGAAAGGATAAGTCATTTCCAATACTGACTTTCACATTCCCCCTAATTCCCCCTTTGACAAAGGGGGATTTTTTCATGTCGTAATATATGCTACTAAAAGGAACTTCCTAAAAATCCCCCCATTTGCGGATTGAAAAACCAGGGGATTTTAGGATATTAGAATTATATTTTTCAGACGCTTGATTTTCATACGATTAAGATTTAGCCTATAAGGTCTTTTTGTGCTATTCTTAGAACTTAATATGTTATTTTTGAAAGAACTCCTAATAGATTTCCGACCAACAATAAAATTAAGTAAAGACACGCAACTCTAACCCAAAATACCAATTAAATTATGAAGAAACGACAATTGCTATTTTTGACATTGACAATTTGTATAATGCCTTTATTATCTGTAGATTTGGCTTACGGAAGATGGCCGACCGTTGATCCTCTCGCCGAGAAATATTACAGTCAAAGTCCATATATATACTGTCTCAACAATCCCCTGAGGTTCACAGACCCCACTGGA